>JBDSFP010000499.1:0-5753 GCA_039919415.1 Aquaticitalea sp.
TGGTCGAGCCATTATATCCTTGGTGGATCCAAGTGAACGCAAACGTTCTCAAAAGGAAATCGCGGAAGATCTAACAAAATGGACCAATGAATTTGAAAATGCCAGAACCAGTGTTTCCGAAACACCAACGATTGCCGTGAATCGTCGCGGTGGTATGCCTATTCAATATATTATTCAAGCGCAGAATTTTAAAAAACTTGAAGAAAAGATTCCTGAATTCATGGAAGAAGCTGAAAATAATCCTGTGTTTGCCAATACCGATGTCGATTTGAAATTCAACAAACCTGAAATATATGTGAGCATCGATCGTGAGAAGGCAAAAAGTCTGGGTGTTTCCGTTTTGGATGTGGCCCAAACCCTGCAATTGTCTTTGAGTGGTCAGCGCTTTGGGTATTTTATGAGGAATGGCAAACAATATCAAGTTATCGGACAGTTTGATAAGAAAGACCGAAATGCGCCAATGGATTTGAAGTCGATGTTTGTCAAAAATGATAAAGGAGACTTGATCCAAATGGACAATCTCGTGACCACCGAAGAACATAGCAGTCCTCCTCAATTATATCACAACAATCGCTACCTGTCAGCTACTGTCGCCGCAAGTTTAGCACCTGGAATGAGTATAAATGATGGAATCGATGCCATGGAATCCATAAAGGCGAAAGTTCTGGATGATTCTTTTACTACTGATCTGGGAGGGGAATCTCGAGATTTTGTTGAAAGTAGTTCCAATACTTTGTTTGCATTTGGCTTGGCCTTGATCCTGATATTTTTGATTTTGGCAGCTCAATTTGAAAGTTTTATCGATCCCTTCGTGATTATCCTTACTGTTCCTATGGCAGTCGCTGGCGCTTTGTTTTCGCTTTGGCTATTTGGACAGACATGGAATATTTTTAGCCAAATTGGAACCATAATGCTCATTGGTTTGGTTACTAAAAACGGTATTTTGATTGTGGAATTTGCCAATCAGCTTCGTGAAGAAGGGATGCCTAAATCACAAGCTATTTTAAATGCGGCTGAATCTCGTTTGCGACCCATTTTAATGACGAGTTTAACCATTGCTCTTGGTGCATTACCAATCGCGTTATCGCTTGGCGCAGCTTCCACCAGCCGAATTGGAATGGGTGTAGTTATCATTGGAGGTACTATGTTTTCGCTGATTTTAACCCTGTTTGTCATTCCTGCCATTTACATGCTTTGGTCTCGTGAGAAAAAACAACATGCAGAATTTGAAAAAATCGACAACTATGAGAAGGAGTAGGATTTTTGCAATCTATATTATCACGTTTGTTGGGCTCGTTTCTGCGCAATTAATGGCTCAAGAAGTTCTTACCTTGGAGGCAGTGGTTGAAATTACCCTTCAAAATAATTTTGAAATCCGATTGGCAACGAATGAAACGAAGGTTGATGAATTGTCTGTAAGTCCAGGGTTTGCAGGAATTCTTCCACGGGTTTTTGCATCCGCAGACACCAATAACAGCACTCAAAGTATTTCGCAGACACGCTCTGATGGTACTCAAATAGATTTGAACAATGCCAAAAACAATAATTTAAGTTATGGCGTCGGATTGGACTGGACTATTTTTGATGGGTTACAGATGTTTGCGCGATATGACCAATTAAAGGAATTGGAAAAATTGGGCAAGGCTGAGCTTCAAACCACGATTTTGAATAGTGTCAGCGATGCGATGATTACGTATTACGAATTGGTTCAGCAACGTCAGGAATTGGTTGCTCTGGATAGTACATTGGTCATATCACAACAACGGGTGGATCTGGCTGACAATCGGTTTAGCATTGGAAAAGCTTCAAAATTGGAGTCGCTCAATGCCCAAGTGGATTTTAATACAGACAAAACCTTATATGTGAGACAAAAGGAACTCTATGCCAATACAAAAATTAGATTGAATGAAATCATGGCTCGAGACACCAAAATTGATTTTGAAGTTGAGGATGACATGTTAATTGCAAAGAATTTGGTTCTTGCAGATTTAGAACGTCTGGCCGAAGAACAAAATCCAGAATTGCAGGCACAACTCATTAATAAACGGATTTCAGAACTTAATTTGAAGGAAATTAAGGGGAATCGCTATCCTACTATTAGCGCAAATTCAGGATATAATTTCAGTGATTCGCAATCAAGTTTGGGTTTTACAACAAAAAACAATGCTCAAGGCTGGAATTACGGGTTCAGTGCAAGCATTGATATTTTTAATGGTTCCAACCAAAACCGTAATGAAAAGATTGCGAAAATTCAATTGGAAAACAGCACGATAATAATTGAACAGCAAACGAAAACCATTAAATCACAATTAGCTGCAGCGTTTCAAACCTATATAACTAATATAAGTTTGATAGAATTGGAAGCATACAACGAAGACATTGCCAAAGAAAATCTGGATATTACTTTGGCAAAGTATAAGATCGGTACCATTCCCACCATTGAATTTAGAACTGCCCAACTAAATTATATCAATGCCAAGTTGCGATTGAGCAACGCCAAATACCAAGCAAAGCTATCGGAAATCACTTTGCAACAGCTTGCTGGGAATCTCAAATTTTAAGAACTCTTCCTAAATACAAACGACAAAAATTAAGCTTCAGTTTTAATACTACTTGAAGAGTATATAATTGGAAATGACGCGTCAAATTGACACCTTTTTAGGATTATTTAAGTCTATCAAACCCGTCGTACATTTTGACATGTCTAACTATTATTTATAAGAAATTTTCAGCTTTTTGCCTCTCCCGAATCGTCGGGACTAAGGAAGAACCGAAAATTTCATCAATATTATCTTTAGGGTTGGGGAGAAAATCGATGAAATTACTCACAATGAACGATGGATTTTAATAAATAAAGAAAACAATGTTTATAATTATTAAAGAATTGCCTGAAGATATTTTGGGAAATCTTATTTCAGGAAAAACGACTGTGGAAGATTATGAACGTCTAAATCCAATCATGGAACAGTACGAGCAGAATCATAATCACATCAAAATTTTAATGGAGATTGCCGAATTAAATTATACCTCTGGAGCTTTGTGGGAAGATATAAAATTCGGATTTAAACATCTCAAAGCCATAAGTGCGATTGCCATTGTTTCCGATAAAAAATGGCTCGAAAAATCAGTGGAAGCCTTGGGTTCCATAATTCCGGGAATCACTACGAAAGGATTTGAAAACAGCGAAGTCAACCAAGCAATTACTTGGCAGAAATCATCATAGAAATTTACTAGTTCTTAAAGTTTCCGATCCCTGCTTTTAGCCATTCGTAATATACATCAGCATCTGGTGTGTAGCCAACTGGTACGATGAGGTTTTTTTCGTCATGTCCCATTAAGACGTAAAATGGTTGTGTATTGGTTTTAAACCGAATGGTTTGGAATTCGCTCCATTTTTGGCCAATATATTTTAGTTTTTTGCCTGGTCGCAATTGGGATTCGGTAATTTCGTCGTCATCTAATTTTCGCTTGTCATCGACATACAATGAAATAAGCACGACATCATTTTTTAGGCTGTACAGAACTTGGTCATCCACCCAAACGTTCTGTTCCATTTTTCTGCAATTCACACAGGCCCAACCTGTAAAATCGAGCATGATTGGCTTGTCCACTTTTTTAGCATAAGCAAGTCCTTTATCATAATCGTTAAAAGCCAAAATTTGATGAGGTGCTAGTAGATGTGCTCCTTCTGGAAGTTCTTCATTACCAGTAATAAGGCCACCACCCACTTTTGAGTTGCCAACACCATAGGGAGATTCCGCATAATCCAAAGGTGGAGGGAAAGCACTTATCAATTTTAAAGGTGCGCCCCAAAGTCCAGGAATCATGTAAATTGTAAATGCAAGTGTCACTATTCCCAAACTCAATCGTCCGACAGAAATATGCGATAAGGGCGAATCATGTGGCAGTTTGATATTTCCAAAAAGGTAGAACGCCAAAGCCCCGAAAACCGCAATCCAAATGGCGATAAAGACTTCTCGCTCCAAAATATGGAGTTGCAATACCAAATCGGCTTGGGAAAGAAATTTGAAAGCCAGAGCCAATTCCAAAAAGCCCAACACAACTTTCACAGTATTCAACCATCCACCAGATTTTGGCAAGGAATTTAACCAACCTGGGAATGCTGCAAACAAGGCAAATGGCAAGGCGATTGCCAATGAAAAACCCAACATCCCAATAATTGGAGCGATGCCACCTTTTGAGGCCGCTTCCACCAACAAGGTTCCCACAATGGGTCCTGTACATGAAAACGATACAATCGCCAAAGCGAGCGCCATAAAAAAGATGCCGACAATGCCGCCTCTGTCTGCTTGCCGATCTACCTTATTGGCCCATTTGTTGGGCAAGACGATTTCAAATGCTCCCAAAAAGGAAAATGCAAAGACGAGGAGCAACAAGAAGAAAAGGATATTGAACCAAACATTGGTCGCCAAGGCGTTCAGGGCATCCGCTCCAAAAATCGCTGTGACAGCGGTTCCCATCAACACATAAATAACGATAATGCTAATGCCATAAATGATTGCATTCCTGACACCTACTGCTTTGTTCTTGCTTTGTTTGGTGAAAAAACTGACCGTCATTGGAATCATCGGAAACACACAGGGTGTCAACAATGCGGCAAATCCTGATAAAAAAGCAATGAAGAAGATGGCGAAAAGACCTCTGTCTTCAGCTTTTTTCTCTTCCTTCTTTATTTCCTTGACTACTGGTTTTTCTGAATTTGCATCGGTAGGAGCTTGAAAATCGACATTGTTAGGTTGGCTACTATCCTTTAAATCAAATTCCAAATCCACATATGTAGGAGGAAGACAGCGTACATCATCACAGACTCCAAACTCCACTTCGCCTTTTACTTTATCGAGCTCTTTATTTATAATTTTAATCTTCTGTCTGAATTCAGCGGCATGTTCAAAAAATTTGACCCGCATTCCAAATATGGGATCATCGATTGTTTTTCCCTCATCTTCCATGACTTTGCCAATCAATTCAAAATCCTTGTTGGTAGCAAAGGTAAAAATCATTGGGATTGGTCCGTCTTCGGGCACTTTTTGCGAATAGAGATGCCAACCTTCATCTATGGTTGCCTTTGCAATTAGTGTAAATTCTGAATCCGATATTTTTTCAACGGAAGTGGACCAGGTGACGGGTTTTAGGATTTGGGAATTAACAGTTTTGATACAAAATAGTAAAAATAATAAAGAAGCTATTTTAGTTTTCATAGAATTAGTCATTATTTTTTTGACAATGAATCATCGCAAAAATACGACATTCTGATGAGAGGTTAAAAGTCTTCATTATGCTAAAATAATACGTTTAAACGAAGCTAAATTTTGATTTAAAAAGCCAAGTATGATTTAGTGAATTTTACTCCAAAGCATTTTTTGTCACAAAAACCCGCCAACCAAGAATCGCCAATTGAAATTTGGACGCTTTCGACAAATCCAATTGTTTCCTGGTATAGCTTGGCAGTAAGGTTTTATTGAGTTTTGCCAACAATTTAAAGACTGCTCGTTTCATCCTTTAAAATTATCAAAAAATTAGATCCTAACGTTAATATAAGGATTTAATAAAGTGCAAAATCTTCGGTGTGTAATGCATTGTTTATATTTGAAAAAAATAAATTATGCAAAGAATAGTTACATTTATAATTATTTGTTTCTTCACACAATTGACATTCGCCCAGATATTGCGCATCAACGAACTGGACTGTGATACGCCAGGTAACGACGATATGGAATTCGTGGAGATCAAGT
>JBDSFP010000503.1:0-8175 GCA_039919415.1 Aquaticitalea sp.
TCTCTGGAACTGATTAAAGTAAACGGAAGATATATCGATTTTGAGCTCGGAGGTTCCGATTACAAATCTAATTCTTTCACCAGACTTTCAAATCAGGATGAGTGGAAAAGATTTCCCCAAATTGGAATGGCCATGAAGTTAAGAACATCCTATCCCAGCGACAAAGGAAAAATCATTCCAAAGCTAAGGCCAATACCCAAGAACATAACCATCTATTGGGACGCGTCCCTGACAATGAAGAATGGAAAACGTGATTTGAAAAAGGAATTGGACCTATTGGAAAAATATCTGAAAGAATTGAAAGATGTTAACGTTAGAATTATAAAGTTCAGTGCCCTAACATTGGATCAACATGAGTTTAATCTGAGCAAAGGGAATGCTGACGGCATTATAGATTATTTGCGAAATACCAATTATGAAGGTGAAGCCAGTTTTTCAAAAGTGTTAAAAACCAACGATTTTGAGGCTGATATAGCCTTGCTGTTTTCGTGTGCAGAAACCATTTTGGAACCCTTGGACCAATCCATTTATTTACCTACGTTCAGTATCAATTCAAACCCTGAGGCAAATCATGTCAAACTTCAAACAGCAAGTTTTTATGGGGATGGATATTATATAGACCTGAGTAAAGCTTCGGTTAGGGAGGCTCTTGAAATGATGTTTACGGAGTACTATGATAATGCATCTTATGAAGAAACTGTATTGGGTGCAGGGAAAATAAATGGAAGCGTAATCAGTGATTCATTGGTGATATCCAGAGCGTCAATCCGGGTCAAGAATACTTTAATTGAAACAGCGAGCGATAACAATGGCCATTTTAGTGTCGAAGCGAAAAAAGGTGATATTCTGTTGGTAAATGCCCTGGGGATGTTTGAAAAAGAAATGACACTTTCAAACAATTCGGATGTTGAGATTAATTTAACTCCAAACACAACGCTATTGAATGAAGTGACACTTTATGGGAAAACCAAACAGAAAATAGTTACGGTGCTTACGCCCTATGGAGAAAAGAATGTTGATGCCATTGGGTATAGTGCAAATGAACTGACCAAAGATGATATTTCACCAGGGGACATTACTTTTGACGACGTCATCCGCAAAATACCTGGGGTGCTGATCTCGGGCGTTGGAAGCAGCAAACGTTATAGTTTCTTAGTGAATGTTTTTAGTTCAACAGGAGTATATACCGATACAAACCCCATTATTGTAATCGACGAAATGATTTATTTTCAAAAAGATGGATTAGATCATTTGCCTCCTATCGATATAAAAACAATTCAGAGTATCAGGGCAATAAAATCCTTGGTGGGTACCAACAGATATGGCGGTGCAGGAGCATACGGCGCCATAGAAATCAGGACGCAAGCCACATCATTGAACAAGAATGTAGATTCAAAGACACGGGAAGATTCTGCTTTGGCAAAGGGCAATGATTATCTGGAGGAGGGAATTCCTCTTTTGGATGGTGCTATTGGCTTACCCGATTATATAAAAGAACTGAACAAAGCCACGTCCTATGAAGAGGCAAAATCCATATATGAAAATCAAAAAGTAAGAGTTCCGATGACCATTGCGTATATTTTAGGAGTTTCTGAATATTTTAAAAAGTGGAACCTGGATTTTGCTTATATCGTATTGACAAACATAGCAGCAATGGCCAGCGAAAATGTAAAAGCATTAAAAACCTTGGCATTTAAATTAGAGGAAAATCAAAATTTTATAACTTCAAAATTGGTTTTTCAAAGGATAGCGGAATTACGACCAACCGATGCCCAATCCTATCGTGATCTGGCAAATAGTTATCAAGAAACGGGAGATTATGACAAAGCCATGAATCTGTATAAACAGATGCTGAGCAACAGTATCGAGGGCGTGGATTTTACTGGTCTGCATCTGCCAATTATCGACGAACTTAAGCATTTTTTGGCCTTCCACAGAAGCGAAGTCGAATTTACAGATTTGCCGCCAGAACTGTTGACTGCAAATTTTAAACAGGATCTTCGGCTCGTCTTCGAATGGAACGACCCTAATGCAGAATTTGAGATTCAGTTCGTGAACCCACAAAAAAAATTCTATAAATGGCCGCATACAATTTTGGAAAACCGTGAACGCATGCTCGATGAAATAAAGAATGGCTACACCACCGAAGCTTACATCATTGATGATGCCGAGGCAGGTGAATGGATCATCAACATTGAGGCGCTGAACGAAAAGCCTTCCATAAACCCCAACTATTTAAAATACACCATCTATAAGAATTATGGCCTTGCAAACGAAACAAAGACAGTTAAGGTGATACAGTTGGAAGATATCAAACAAAAAGTTACGCTTGACACGTTTAGGTTTCACTAAAAAACTGCTGGCTACCTTTAAAATGATGGTTATTAGGTAATTGGGTGGATTGGTTTCTCTGACTTGTGGGAAGGTGACTGTCGTCAATAAGAGTATGAGGATGTATGTTGCGTACTTAAAAACCATTTAAAAGTGGTTTAATGCTAAAGATATGCAAAATTAATGCCTCTCTTTTCACTCCATCGTTTTCGTACAAATTTTATGACAATATATTATGAAAACTGCATTATAAATTTGTAAATTTGCACGGATTTTTTATTATAAATCCACATTACTTCGACTATTAACGAATAGATTTATAGCATGTCAAACGACATTAAGATTACCAAAGGTCTTGATATCAAACTTAAAGGTGAAGCTGAAAAAACCACCGAAAAGGCGATACTCAGTAACTTTTATACCATCAGACCTGACGATTTCCACGGTGTGACTCCAAAATTGATTTTAAAACAAGGTGCCAAGGTAAAAGCCGGTGAACCTCTTTTTTATGACAAGTCTGACGATGCGGTCAAATTTGTATCGCCAGTTTCTGGGGAGATTATCGATATTCCACGTGGCGCGAAGCGTAAGATTCTGTCCATTAAGATTCAGGCGGATAAAGTGCAGACTTTTGTGGATTATGGCAAGTTTGATGTGGCAGCTGCCTCTGCCGAAGAATTAAAAAGACACTTGTTGACGTCTGGATGTTGGCCATTCATCAAACAACGTCCTTATGATATTATTGCCAAAACCGATCGTACGCCAAAAGATATTTTTGTATCTGGTTATGCCACGGCACCTCTGGCTGCTGATTTGGATTTTGTATTGAAAGGCAAAGAGAAAGAATTGCAAGCCGCCATAACCGCCTTAGGAAAATTAACGGATGGAACCGTGCATGTGAGTGTTGGAAATAATTCAAATTCGCCATTTGCCGGACTTTCAGGCATTATCTTGCACAAAGTTTCCGGGCCTCATCCTGCTGGTAATGTTGGCACACAAATCAATAAAATCAATCCTGTGAACAAAGGCGAAGTCGTATGGACAATTGCCGCACAGGATTTAGTGATTATTGGTGAATTGCTATTGACTGGAAAATTCAATGCAGAACGCGTGGTCGCTTTGGTTGGGTCTTCCGTTAAAAAACCACGTTATTTTGTAACCAAAATTGCAAGTGAAATTGCAACGATGGTCTATGACAATGGAGTTGAAAAAAATGGCAACGACCGAATAATTTCAGGAAATGTTTTGTCAGGAAAGGAATTAAAACCTGATGGCTATTTGGATTACTACAGCAATGTGATTACTGTAATCCCGGAAGGCAATGATTATGAATTTTTCGGATGGAACAAACCGGTTTTCAATAAAATTTCAATGACACGGGCCTTGACCTTCTCTTGGTTGACGCCAAATAAAAAATTCGCTCTGAATACAAATACAAATGGCGAACACAGAGCCTTTGTGTTGACGGGCAATTATGAACAGGTTTTTCCTTTGGACATTTATCCAATGCAGATTTTGAAGGCCTGTATGTATCAGGATTTGGACGAAATGGAAGCTTTGGGAATGTATGAAGTGGCTCCGGAGGATTTTGCCTTGACAGAATTTGTGTGTGTGTCAAAACAACCACACCAAGCCATCATAAGAAAAGGTCTTGATGTCATGATGAAAGAAATAGGATAATTATTAAATCATTTTGGGCATAACCGAAATGGAATAAATTGAGATTAACTAAAAAGATTCCTGCTTTCGCAGGAAATATTATGGGCTTAAAAACTAGTTTACACAATCTAAAGAAAAAGTATGAAGGCAAAAAAATGGCACCAGCTTTCAGTGCCTTGCATACTTTTTTATATACGCCAAATGAAACCACGCATGGTGGAACCCACATCAAAGTTGCGGACGATTTAAAGCGTACCATGAACACGGTCATCATGGCCATGGTTCCATGTTTGATTTTTGGGATGTTCAATGCTGGCTATCAATATCATTTGGCACTTCATGAAATTGGTCATGCAACCAGTTTTTTTGATACCACTTTTTGGAATTGGGACAACTTGGTCATCGGATTGTGGAAAGTATTGCCTTTGGTCCTCGTGTCTTATGGTGTTGGTTTGGGAATTGAATTCGTCTTCGCCATCATTAAAAAACATGAAGTGGAGGAAGGCTATTTGGTCACGGGAATGTTGGTGCCGTTGATCGTTCCAATCGATACACCGCTTTGGATGTTGGCCGTTGCAGTAGCTTTTGGTGTCATAATTGGGAAAGAGGTTTTCGGAGGGACCGGAATGAACATCCTAAATCCGGCTTTGACCATTCGGGCATTTTTGTTCTTCGCCTATCCAACTTGGATGTCGGGAGATAAAGTTTGGGTTCATGGTGCCGTTGCAAGGGATAAAGCCATAGCCGCAGGACAGAATTTGGATGCCATTTCAGGGGAAACGATTTTAGGAGCCTTGGCACAAGGTAGGGATGTCGTTTATTCCTATTGGGATATGGCACTTGGATTTATTCCAGGTTCTGTGGGTGAAACATCGACATTATTGATATTAGTTGGAGCTTTATTCTTAATTTTCACTAAAATTGGAAGTTGGAGAATTATGTTATCCTCTGTATTGGGAGCTTTGACAATGGGATTAATTTTCAATCAGATTGTCAATTCTGGAATCATTGTTGAAGGCAGCAAGTTTTATGGATTGATGAGCACTCCATTTTGGGAACATTTAATCATTGGCGGTTTTGCTTTTGGAACCGTCTTTATGGCAACCGATCCTGTAACGGCCTCTCAAACGACAAAAGGAAAATGGTTTTATGGCTTTTTTATAGGTTTTATGTCTATCATGATTAGGGTCTTCAACCCAGCGTATCCTGAAGGCGTAATGTTGGCTATTTTATTGATGAATGTTTTTGCTCCAACTATTGACCATTATGTGATAAAAGGTAATATAAAAAAACGTATGAAACGATTAAAAGTAAAAACAGCATAGCAATGGAAAGTAGAACAGACAAAAATTCATATACAATCTTATTCGCCATTGCGATGGTTTTTGTTGTAGGCGCCCTATTGGCATTTGCATCCTCGGGATTGAGCGATAAGATTTCTGAAAACAGGCGATTGGAAAAACAACAGAATATCCTTTATGCCATGGGCGTAAATGAGAATGACGAGTCTTCGGCAATTTTTGTGTCCACTGATAAGGTCGCCGATGCATTTAAAAAATATGTCACCCATCAACTGGTAATTCAAGATGGCAAAACAACAGAAGACAATCAGGCATTCTTGATTGACATTAAAAAAGAAAAAGCGGACCACAAAGACGATCCTTCAAAAAGACGTTTGCCTTTATTTATTGGTGAAAAGGATGGGAAAAAAGTGTATGTTGCACCAGTATATGGTAAAGGTTTATGGGATGCCATTTGGGGTTATGTTGCGATGGATGAAAATATGGTGGTGCAAGGCGTTTATTTTGACCACAAAGGGGAAACGCCTGGTCTTGGAGCAAATATCAAGGAGCGTTTCTTCATGGATGATTTTACTGGAGAACATTTATTGTCAGATTCTGGTGTTTTTAAAGGAATCACTGTGACTAAAGGAAATGCAGATCCAAAAAATAATGACAAGACAGACAACGAAGTTGATGCGATGGCTGGAGCTACCATTACAGGAAACGGCGTTACGTCAATGCTCAAGAGCGATTTAAGATTATACGAGCCTTACATCGAATCACAAAAAAACAATAATTGATTATGGGACTTTTATCAAAAAAAGACAGCAAATTACTCCTCGATCCGTTAGCGGACAATAATCCAATCACCATTCAGGTTTTGGGAATCTGTTCCGCTTTGGCGATTACCGCACAACTAAAAGCGGCGATCGTAATGGCTATCTCTGTAACAGCGGTTGTAGCCATTGGAAATGTAGTTATTTCCTTAATGAGAAATATCATTCCTTCCAAAATCAGGATCATTGTACAACTCGTTATAGCAGCCTTCTTGGTAATCATTGTGGATTTGATTCTAAAAGCATATTCGTATGAATTAAGCAAGACCTTATCCGTGTTCGTAGGATTGATTATTACCAACTGTATCATTATGGGTCGATTTGAAGCCTTTGCTTTGGCAAATGGTCCATGGCGTTCGTTTTTGGATGGCCTTGGTAATGGTGCAGGTTATGGACTGATCTTGATTATCGTCGGGATCTTTAGAGAGCTTTTGGGTTCAGGTTCTTTATTGGGTTTCCCAATATTGGGAGATCCAATCGAAAAAACAGGCTTGTATGCCTTCGGATATGAAAATAACGGATTTATGCTGTTGTCACCAATGGCATTGATTGTGGTAGGTATCATTATTTGGGTACAACGCAGTAGAAATAAAGCATTAATCGAAGACTAATTTTTTAAGTACTTAAAGTATAAAGTGCCTAAAGTACTTAAAGTTGTAAAAATTAAATTATGAATACAAGTAAACTTAAGGCACTTTAAGTACTTAAAACTTATAACTCAAAAAATGGAATACATAGAATTATTTTTCAAATCGATCTTTATAGACAACATGGTATTTGCGACCTTCCTTGGGATGTGTTCGTTTTTGGCCGTTTCTAAAAAGGTGACCACAGCAGTTGGACTTGGAGCAGCAGTAATTTTCGTATTGGCCATTACGGTGCCTTTGAACTGGCTGTTGGATCAATACATTTTGCAAGAAGGTGCCTTAAAATGGATGGGACCTGAATATGCAAATTATGACTTAAGTTTTTTATCGTTCATCATGTTCATCGCAACCATTGCTACCATGGTACAATTGGTGGAAATTGTGGTTGAAAAATTCTCACCATCCTTATATAATTCTTTGGGGATATTTTTGCCATTGATTGCCGTGAACTGTGCAATTTTGGGAGGTTCATTATTTATGCAATCACGTGAAATTCCAACTTTAGGGTTAGCTACGGTTTATGGAGTAGCATCAGGAATTGGCTGGTTTTTGGCAATTTTGACTATTGCAGCCATTCGTGAGAAAATCAGATATTCCAATGTGCCCCCTGCGTTAAGGGGACTGGGCATCACGTTTATCATCACAGGTTTGATGGCGATTGGATTTATGAGTTTTGGAGGCATGTTGACCGGTGGAGATGAACCAGAAGTGACCAAAGGAACCACAGTTCAACAAGGAGACAAGGAAATTTCTCAATTGGAATTGAAAAAGAAAGTCACAAAAACTTCGGTTACAGAAACTGACCAAAGCATTGCTAACTCCATTAAAGTAAACGACTGACATGATTTTATTAGCAGTAGGAACATTCGCAACCATCATCGCCACAGTGATAGCGTTTTTAATCATCACGTTATTGCTTGTAACACTTTTATTGGTGGTCAAACAAAAACTGTCACCATCAGGTCCAGTAAAAATTACCATCAACGGAGAAAAAACCATTCAAGTTTCTTCGGGAGGAAGTTTGCTTTCGACACTGAGTAACAACAAAATATTCTTACCATCTGCGTGCGGTGGTGGTGGAACATGTATTCAATGTGAATGCCATGTCATGTCAGGTGGAGGAGAAGCACTTCCTACAGAGACACCCAACTTTACACGTAGTGAATTAAAACATGGGGCACGATTAGCCTGTCAGGTAAAAGTGAAGCAGGACATGGAAATCACCATTCCAGAAGAAGTGTTCGGTATCAAAAAGTGGGAAGGAACTGTTGTGAGAAATTATAACGTCGCATCTTTCATTAAAGAATTCGTTATTGAGATTCCTGAAGATATGGGCTACAAAGCTGGAGGATATATACAGATTGAGATTCCCCCATGTGAAGTGAAGTTTGAAGATATGGACATCACAGCGCATCCTGA
>JBDSFP010000051.1:0-3150 GCA_039919415.1 Aquaticitalea sp.
CCAAAATGAATATGCAGGAAGACAAAATGAAGATGGGTGATGATACTATGCAAATGGATGGAATGAATATGTTTAAAGAATACAATTACGATTATCTTAAATCGCCAGTAAAAACTTCCTACGACAAAAATCTTCGCGTAAAGGAAATATTATTGAACCTTACCGGAAATATGCAACGCTATATTTGGAGTATAAATGGAGTTCCATTAAGTGAAGCTGATAATATCAGCATTAAAAGTGGCGAAGTGACAAGAATGACTTTCAACAATCTGACAATGATGCACCACCCAATGCACCTTCACGGTCACTTTTTTAGGGTTATCAACGAAAATGGAGACTATTCGCCCCTAAAACACACGGTAAACGTGCCACCAATGCAGCAAGTAACTATCGAATTTAGCGGTAACAATGGCGATGAATACGGCGATTGGTTTTTTCATTGTCATATTCTATACCATATGATGAGTGGAATGGCGCGTATTGTAAGCTATGAAACGCCTCGTGACCCACGAATGGAAAAATATCCAGTTAAAAACTTAATCAAGGAAGCAGACCAATATTATGCGTGGTCTATGGTAGATGCCGCATCGCATATGACGGAGTTTAATTTTGTGGCTTCAAACATCCGGAATCAATTCAATGTGATGGCCGAATATGGCTGGAACAAAAATCTCGAAGCCGAAGTAACCTACGAACGCTATCTGCACGATTATTTAAGGATTTTTGGTGGTGTGAATATTGAAAATGAAAATGACAAGAGTTTAGATGAAATCACAACCACAGCCATTGCAGGAATCCGATTCTTGACGCCTTATTTATTCAATCTAGATGTGCGTGTCGATAGCAAATTGCGACCGCAAATAAGTTTGAGCCGTGAAATACTGATTTTCCCAAGAACAGCCATTTTTGGAATGTATGAATATCAAGCCGATTTTGGATGGGTGGACAAACTACCTGTGGGAGATAATTTTGCAAAAGATGTTACCTGGAATGCAGGTGCCGAATATTTTTTATCACGAAACTTTTCATTGATGGCAAGCTACGATAACCGATTTGGTGCAGGTGGTGGACTATCCGTGAGATTTTAATAAATCATTATAAATCAAATAAAAACAAGTATTAATTTAAATCTAAAACAAAATGAAAAATTTGAAAGTAACAACAACAGTAGTATTGGCCTTGGCCTTCGTTGGTCTTACAGCAATGTCCTGTAAGGACAACAAAAAAGAAAACATGGATGATGGCATGCATTCAGACCAGCCTGCCAGCGAGGCAGGAATGTCCCATGATGGAGACAATCATCATGATGGCGACACATCGATGGACCATGAAAAAATGGATGCTTCAAAGGATATGGCATCCAATGATGGTCAGATGACCAATGCAAAACAAGTGATGGCAGATTATATGACCCTCAAAAATGCATTGGTTGGAACGGACCAAGCGGAAGCTGCAAAGGCAGGCAATAAAATGTTAGGAAGTCTAAAAAGCTTTGATATAAGTGGTTATACTGCTGGACAGCAAACAGAGTTGAAAGACATCATCACGGATGCTACGGAACATGCAGAGCATATTGGCGAAAGTGAAATACCTCACCAACGTGAACATTTCAAAACCTTGAGCAAGGATATGATTGATATGGTGGCTATAACAGGAACTGATGCTACTATATATCAGCAATTTTGCCCAATGTACGATAAAGGAAGTGCTTGGTTGAGCATGGAAAAAGACATTAAAAACCCATTTTATGGAAGCAAAATGATGACCTGTGGTAAAGTGGAAAAGGAAATTAAATCCACTATGTAATAATCACATAAAACCTGCAAGGTGTTGCCGAGGCACGAGGCCTCCTTGTAGGTTTAAATAATATATTAATGAAAATTTTTAAAATCATAGCTCTAATTTTATTGGTATCTTTTATTGCCATTCAGTTTTTTCCAATCGAACTGAACGAGAGTGATACGGTGCCTAAATCAGATTTTCTGTTGGTCAACAATGTCCCTGAAACTATTCAGAAAAAGTTGGAAGTATCCTGCTACGACTGCCACAGCAACAACACGCATTATCCGTGGTATAGCAGAATTCAGCCGGCAGCTTGGTTTATGGAAGACCATATCAAAAAAGGAAAAGAAGAATTGAATTTTAACGAATGGGGCGACTATTCCGATAGAAGAAAAAACAGCAAACTAAAATCCATCATAAATCAAATCAAGGATGGTGAGATGCCGCTGGAATCCTACACCTACATTCACCGTGATGCCCCTTTTTCAGCAGATGAAAAAAAGGAAATGATTCAATTTATGGAACAATTGAAAAATAGTTTATAAACAATAATTAAATACAAAAAAAAATGAAAACACTAAAAATGAGTATGGCAGCAATGCTATTGTTGGCAGTTTCTTTTACCAACGCACAAGAAAAAGAAAAAATGAACCACGAACATGGAGACATGAAAATGGACCATAACAAAATGACGAATATGAAAAGTGATGCAAAAGCAGAAGCGGTTTTAAGTGATTATTTCAACTTAAAAGATGCTTTGGTAGGAGATGATACCAAAAAAGCAGCTCAGGAAGGTTCAAAATTAGAAGCTTCATTGAAAGCATTTGACAAGTCTAGCTATACATCAGAAGAGCAAAAAGAATTGGCTGACATTATTGATGATGCAACAGAGAATGCAGAACATATTGTAAAAAGCCCAATAGACCACCAACGCGAACATTTTAAAACCTTAAGTAAAGACATTACGGATTTGGTTGCCATTACAGGTACAAAAAATACACTTTACGAACAGTTTTGCCCAATGTACGATAAAGGCAGCGCTTGGTTAAGCACAAGTAATGAAGTTAAAAATCCATATTATGGCAGTAAAATGCTTAAATGCGGAAAAGTTCAAAAAACTATTCAATAGATAAGCCATTATAAAAAATCTTTTCAATGTTTTGGTTATTAGTTAACAGAAGGTTGTAAGATGATAATAATATCAGAATAGTTCTAAAGTCCTGTCATGGGAAGGAAAAAAATCTTGATGGTTTGTGTTTGTTCCTTCCCAAGTCAGGCACAATCAAATTTGAAAAAGAGAAGTTTAGTGAAGAGTACTTGACTTTGAGGAGTAAATATTTTAGTTGGTTTATTTAAGTTTGCCTCTCA
>JBDSFP010000082.1:0-2520 GCA_039919415.1 Aquaticitalea sp.
TTATTCGTACAAGATCGTTTTCCGCTTCGTGGAAAACTGATTTAATTTTTATCAACACCCTTTTTTTAAAGAAAATGCTTCTGCACAGGTTCTGTAAATTCACTGCAGCGGGGCATTGGAGTTGAACAGCATAATCAAGCCAGGGTTCAGATTGCGGAGTTCCATGGTATTTATCGGCAATATTGATCCCGCCAATCAATGCCACTTTTCCGTCGGCCACCAATATTTTGTGGTGCATCCGCCTGCCCACGTAAAAATTATTCAGAGATATTAAAGGAGAAAAAAAACGGAATGATATTCCATCCTTAATAAGGTCTTGCGTAAAACTATTGGGAAGTTTTGCACTGCCATATCCGTCCAGTAAAACATACACTTTAACCTTTCGCCGGACGGCTTCTTTCAAACAGGTACCTATGCTCCTTCCTGTTTCATCATTCTCAAAAATGTAGGTTTGTAAATGAATTTCTTGCTGTGCATTTTCAATTATGTTTTTCATCCGCAGAAAATAATCTTCGCCTGAATGAACAAGTTCAA
Source organism: Aquaticitalea sp. (assembly GCA_039919415.1). GTDB lineage: Bacteria > Bacteroidota > Bacteroidia > Flavobacteriales > Flavobacteriaceae > JBPOFM01. The sequence continues at coordinate 535 of JBDSFP010000082.1, forward strand.
TGTATTCCACGTCACCGCCTGCGTTTTGAAATACCCTTTCTTTGTGTTCTTTATTTATTATTTGACGGTACAAAACTTAGTTTTTAGTGGTGTATTTTTTAATGACATTTTTTTCATGCTTTTGAACTTTGTGTAGTCAGAACCATATCTCTGTTTGTAATAGCCTCTCTCAAGAAATATTAGCAACGATCACGGTAAGCAGAAAAAAACTATCTTCTAAAGCCAATACGCTATGCGGAATATCAGCCTTTAAAGCAATCATGTGTCCTTTTTTCATTGACACTGTTTGTTGTTCTGTGCAGAAGTTTATTTTCCCTTCCAATACCTGCACATGAATGTCTCCATAAGCTTTATGCCTTTTTAATTCCGCATTTTGATGCATTCCAACCAGAACTACAGTCGTATTGTCTGATTTAAAAATCGTGATGGAGTTATGATCGGTGGTTGCCCAGGTAATTTCATGTTTTATCTGAAGGATAAAATTATTCAGATCCATTTCCACTAATGGAGCATCCAATAAACGGTCGCCTTCCGGCCGCAATGGGGTAGCTTCGTTGCCTTTAATTTCAGCTAATAAATTTTCAGTTGGTTCCTTTTGTAAGGCTTTATCAGCATGTGTCTTTAATTTAGAGATTATGGCACTAGTTTTTTCATCTGAAGAAATACCATAGCCATTTACCAATACACCTTTCACGTTAAATTTCGGAGAGGAAATTGCGTACAGTATTGACTGATCATCAGGATTTGTTTCCCCTTCAAACCGGTAAACCTTATCAATTTCAAAATCATCGGGAGATAATGTCTCATTTGATTTATCACAGACCACAAATTCTTGACTGATATTAAAGTCAAGTGTATAACCCTCCTTTTTTAAACCGTTAATAGTTTCTGATAATGTGCCGTAGCTTTCTTTCATGTTTTGTTGTATTATATTATTAAAAAAACCAACCGGATATTTTACTTTCTTTCACCTCCGAATACGTCCGGCACTCGGGACAAGCTACTTGCCCCCGGCTTTTTCCTTTTTGTTTAAGGCGGTGAGAGGATAGCGACGAAATAGACAAAGCTCTGGCTTGTTGTAACCTTATTATTATTTTTCATTTTTATCCTTTATGCTTTTTTCATATATCTCACCAGTCGTTTTGGCAATCATTAATTCTTCATTGGTTGGAATAACATACACCTTTACATTATTTTCATCTTTTGAAATCTGCCATTGATTTTTATTATTTTTTTCTCCATTCAAATGAATATTCAGATACCCCAAATCTTTACAAATGCGTTCACGAATTGCCGGTGCATTCTCACCGATACCACCTGAAAAAACCAGTATATCCAGTCCACCTAACACGGCCGCATACCCGCCGATGTATTTTTTAACCTGGTAACAGAATATATCAATCGCTAATGTTGCATTTTTATTTTCTTTTTCCAGCCGAAGCAAGTCCTGCATATCTGAACTGATACCTGAAATTCCAAGCAAACCTGATTGATGATTGATGAGATCATTGAATTGTCTTGCATCTATTCCTTTATGCATTAAATACCATGCAACGCCGGGATCAAGATCGCCGCTCCTTGTGCTCATAGGAATGCCACCGGTAGGCGTAAAGCCCATGCTGGTATCTATACATTTACCATCTATAACTGCTGCAAGGCTAGCGCCGTTACCAAGATGTGCCAGAATAATTTTTCCGTTTGCTTCCGCTTCGTTCTGCTTTCTTAATTCCTGCATTAAGTAACTATAAGAAATTCCATGAAAGCCATAGCGCTGAACGCCTTCATCATAATACTTTTTCGGAATTGCAAAAGTTTTTGCCGCTAAAGGAATAGTAGTATGAAATGCCGTATCAAAACAAGCAACCTGCATTAATGAAGGAAAATGTTTTTTAAATAATCTTACCATTTCTATTTCTGCTGGAAGATGATCGGGATCATAATCAATGATTTTATCTAATTCATTCAATAAATCTTCGTCTATTATTT
>JBDSFP010000100.1:0-3400 GCA_039919415.1 Aquaticitalea sp.
CTGGCACAACAAAATTACACCAAATCTCATCAGATATTGCACTTGCGGCAAAGTCTTCAGCAACTGTTGTTATTTTAATGGGAATGGGAAAACTTCAGGAGATTGTTCAGATTTTTTCACAAGAAAATAGAAGTGATACAGCTGTAGCCATTATTCAAAATGGAACTACAGAGAAAGAAAATGTTGGAATTGGTACCATTGCGACGATAGAATCCATTGTTGCCAAAAAACAATTGTCTTCGCCTGCAATCATTGTCATCGGAGAAGTTGTCAATCAACGTGTCAAATTAAATTCAATCTATAAAAATTTAGAAACGCAATTAGCATAAAGAACAGTTCAATGGAAAGAAATAATTTGTACCCAATATTTTTAAAAATGCATGAGTTGCAAGTGCTTATTGTTGGAGGCGGAAATGTTGCATTGGAAAAATTGACGTTTTTGCTTAAATCAAGTCCAACGGCAAATGTGACTATGGTGGCGCCATTTTTTAGAGAAGAAGTAAAAAAAATGGCTGCAATGTATCATATCAAAATGTACAATTTAGGCTATGACGAATCTTTTCTTTCTGGTAAGGATTTAGCAATCGTAGCAACCGATAAAATGGAGGTAAATCATCAAGTATATAAGGATGCAAAAAAAAGAAATTTATTGGTAAATGTTGCTGATACACCAGAGTTGTGTGATTTTTATTTAGGGGGAATTGTTACCAAAGGAAATGTAAAAATAGCAATTTCAACAAACGGAAAATCGCCAACAACCGCGAAGCGATTACGACAATTTTTTGAAGCTGTAATTCCAGATGATATTGATCAATTGGTTCAAAACTTGAACAGTTACAGAAAAACAATCAAAGGCAATTTTGGAGAAAAAGTTTCGGCTTTAAATAAAATCACCGAAGATCTAATACAGAAGTAAAATGATACGAACAGATATCTTAATTATTGGTGCAGGACCAACAGGATTGTTTACAGTTTTTGAAGCAGGCTTGTTAAAATTAAAATGTCATTTAATAGATGCATTGCCACAACCTGGTGGGCAATGTTCCGAATTATATCCAAAAAAACCTATTTACGATATTCCAGGAGTGCCCGAAATTTTGGCAGGAGATTTGACAAAAAATCTTTTGGAGCAAAGCAAGCAATTTGAACCGGGATTTACGCTGGGCGAACGTGCAGAAACCATCGAAAAACAAGATGACGGCAGTTTTATCGTGACCACCAATAAAGGGAGTAAACATCAAGCCCCAATTGTTGCGATCGCTGGTGGATTGGGGAGTTTTGAGCCAAGAAAACCATTAATCGAAAAAATATCACATTATGAAGATAAAGGGGTTGCTTATTTTATAAAAGACCCAGAACTATTTAGGAGCAAACGTGTCGTTATATCTGGAGGAGGCGATTCTGCATTGGATTGGTGCATTTTCTTGGCAGATATTGCTTCCGAAGTGACCTTAGTTCACAGGCGAAATGAATTTAGAGGTGCATTTGATTCTGTCGAAAATGTACAAGAGCTAAAGCTATTGGGAAAAATAAACCTCATCACTCCAGCAGAAGTTACGCAGATTCATGGCAATGGTCATGTCGAAGCGATTACAATCATAAAAGAAGAAGAGAAAATTTATTTAGAGACCGATTATTTTATTCCATTATTTGGGCTCTCCCCAAAGTTGGGACCCATAGGAAATTGGGGATTGGAAATTGAGAAAAATGCTATCAAAGTACATACATTGGATTACCAAACCAACATTCCAGGTATTTTCGCTATTGGTGATGTGAATACCTATGAAGGCAAGTTAAAACTCATTCTTTGCGGATTTCATGAAGCCACTTTAATGTGTCAATCGGCTTATAAAATTATCAATCCAGGAAAAAAATACGTCCTAAAATATACAACGGTAAGTGGAATCGATGGTTTCGACGGAACGCGTAAAGAAGCCCCAAAAGCAGTTGTTAAAGCCATAGTATAAAACAGGATAATATAAAAGAAATAGTTTTAATTTTGAGATTAAAAGTAATTGTACATCATAACAAAAATTAAAATCATGAGTAATACCAATCCTGAATTTAAGAACATCCAAGAATACCTTGACAAAGAAGCCATAATATTGGATGTTAGGACAGAAGCTGAATATAATGAAGGTCATGTTGAGAATTCATTACATATTGTATTGGATGAATTGGAATATGAAATAGACCAATTAAAAGCACTTAAAAAGCCAATCATTACATGTTGTAGAAGCGGCGCAAGAAGCGAGCGTGCAAAAGATTTATTATTGGCGAACTCCATAGACGCAATTAATGGAGGCCCTTGGCAAAATGTGAAATCCTATCTTTAAATCATATTTTGACTATTAATTTTTTTTTATAGAATTTAATACGTTAATTTGTCCTTTAGTTCATATAATTACTGATTGTTATCAAGAAAGGTGGAGGGATTAGACCCTTTGAAACCTTGGCAACCTCCCGAATTTTCGGGGAAGGTGCTACATTCTACTGATTGTGTTTTCAATCGGACAGATAACCAAAGAAAATTTCCTTTCCTTTCTTGGTGACATATTCATAAAATTATAAATATGTCAGATATCAAACAAGCCATACAACAACGTATTCTGGTTCTCGACGGTGCGATGGGCACCATGTTGCAGATGTATAAATTTTCAGAAGAAGACTATCGCGGTGAACGCTTTAAAGACTTTCCACATTCGTTAAAAGGCAACAATGATTTATTATCATTAACGCAACCGCATGCCATTGCAGAAGTGCATCGCAAGTATTTTGAAGCAGGCGCAGACATTGTCGAAACCAATACTTTTTCAGGCACCACCATAGGAATGTCAGATTACCACATGGAAGATTTGGTCTACGAACTCAATTTTGAGTCGGCAAAAATCGCCATAAAAGTCGCTGAAGAATTCACAAAAGCCAATCCAAACCAACCCCGTTTTGTTGCAGGTAGCATTGGCCCAACCAATAAAACAGCAAGTTTGTCTCCAGATGTCAACAGACCGGAATATCGTGCGATTACTTTTGATCAATTGCGAATTGCTTACAAACAACAAGTGGAAGCCTTGATTGCTGGAGGAGTGGATATTTTATTGGTTGAAACCATTTTTGATACCTTGAATGCAAAAGCCTGTTTGTTCGCCATTGAAGAAGTCAAGGAAGAACGTAATGTCGATATTCCAATTATGGTATCCGGAACGATTACGGATGCCTCCGGACGAACACTCTCTGGGCAAACGGTTGAAGCATTTTTGGCATCCATTTCCCATGTGCCTTTATTGAGCGTCGGTTTTAACTGTGCCCTTGGAGCCGAACAGTTAAAACCCTATTTGCAACGTTTGTCCAACGAAACAGAATTTTACACATCAGCCTATCCAAATGCTGGGTTGCCAAATGC
>JBDSFP010000104.1:0-2660 GCA_039919415.1 Aquaticitalea sp.
GCTTTCTGGAACGCCAATCGCATCGTGTCAGTACGAGTTATACCATGGAAAACGCCAAGCAGCAATTCAAGGATCATCATTTTGATTTGGTGTTTACCGATTTGAGACTGCCCGATGGCGATGGAATTTGTTTATTGAACCATATTAAAGTCAAAAATGAAGCACTTCCCGTTGTGTTGATGACGAGTTACGCCGAAGTGTCCACCGCTGTAAAAGCAATGAAACAAGGGGCCTTTGATTATATCTCCAAACCCTTCAATCCGGAAGAGGTTTTGCAGGTGGTCAAAAATGCGCTTGAGGTCAAACCAACCGAGCCTAAAACAAAAGATCTTCAACCGATGATTCCAAAAACGAAGATATCAAGCCCGGAAATTCCTGATTACGTGGTTGGCATCAGTGCCGCTTCCAAAGTATTGCAAGAATATATCAATCTTGTGGGACCCACTAATTTGTCCGTATTGATTTCGGGGGAAAGCGGCACTGGAAAGGAAGTGGTCGCCAAAGCCATTCATCTAAAAAGTTCACGAAAAGACCAACCTTTTATTGCTGTCGATTGTGGTGCCATTCCAAAGGAAATAGCCTCGAGTGAATTTTTCGGACATAAAAAAGGCTCGTTTACAGGGGCGATCACTGATAAAATAGGACATTTTGAATCGGCAAATCAGGGCACGCTTTTTTTAGATGAGGTTGGAAACCTGACCTATGAAAACCAAATACAGCTGTTGAGAGCCTTACAAGAACGACGTATCAAACCCGTTGGAAGCAGTGACGAAATTGCGGTGGACATCCGATTAATAACAGCTACCAATGAGGACTTATCTAAAGCTGTGGCAAAAGGCACCTTTAGAGAAGATCTGTACCATCGACTCAATGAATTTTCCATCAAAGTTCCGAATCTTCAGGATCGAATGGACGATTTGATTCTCTATGCGGATTTCTTTTTAAATCATGCCAATTCACAATTGCACAAAGATATCATTGGGTTTTCTTCCGAAGTATTGAAGATTTTTCAAAATTATGCGTGGCCAGGAAATCTACGCGAACTATCCAATGTCATCAAACGCGCTACACTTTTGACACAAGGTGAGATCATCCAAAAAGAAGTTTTGCCGAGGGAATTGTTTGCGGCTGCATCAATTGAAAAAAATTCCAACAATTTTTCAGCCAAATCAAACGAAAAGGAATTAATTATCAAAGCACTTGCCGAAGTCAATAACAACAGAACGCAAGCCGCGAAATTGCTTAATTTCTCCCGAAAAACACTTTACAATAAACTCAAGGAATATCATCTTGGGTGATGTAAGCGTCCATCGCATTGTAAAAAGTCGCCATGTTTGATTCCAATAGTTTCATCTCTTCTTCCTTCACTTCTGTGATATTTTCCAAGCTTTCAAGTTGAGCGACCACTGAGTCCACTCTCAATTGTTTGAACATCGTCAGCATTCGATGGCTTAAGTCGTTGATGGTCTGAACGTCGTTGGTCTTAGCAGCATTTTTGAGTATTGACATCGTCTTTTTAGTATCTTCCAAAAATCTTTTGAGCATTGATTTCAAGGCAGTTTCATCATGATCTAAAAACCCCGAGATGGAAGTGATATCAAACAAATTTGAGTTTTGAATTAGCTTTTTATTTATTTTTCGAGAAGTTTGGATTGCATCCGGAAACAATTCCATAAAAGAGTTCAATAAAGTGTCAGCCGTAAAAGGTTTAAAAATAACTGATGAAAAGCCACTTTCCAAAAAATGTTCCGCATCCAAATCCATTCGTCCTGTCATAGCAATGATTGGTTGTTGCTGATATGTGGGCATTTTTTTTACGGTTTCCATAAAATGGAAACCATTCATTTTTGGTAACTGAATGTCTGTAATGATCAGGTCAAATGAGAGTTTGTCCATCTCCGAAAGTGCGGCCTTGGCATCTTCAAATCCATGAACTTCAATCTTGTGTTGCTTTAAAATATCCGTAATCAATTGGCGCAAGGAAGGGTCATCATCCACGACAATGGCTTTCAAATCAAACTCCGGAATTTCAAGTGGTGTGGGTGCAGTTTGAATCTGTTTGTCAGATAATTTTACAGGAATCGACACAAAAAATGTACTTCCTTTTCCAGGTTCACTTTCCAGACGCAAGGTTCCCTTAAGTAAATCCACCAATTTTTTTGTGATCGCCAAACCCAGTCCAAAGCCGTTCTGCTGGTCGCCATTGGGATTGTTGATTTGCGTAAAAGCCTTAAAAATATCCTGTTGTTTCTCCTTGCCAATCCCAATGCCTGTGTCTTCCACGGTAATCACCGCAAAATTTTTATCCTGTCCTTTCACTAATTTGGATGTGACCGTAATGCTGCCTTTCTCGGTAAATTTATAAGCGTTTCCAATGAGATTGTACAAGATCTGTTTGATTCTAAAAGGATCGCTCAAAATAGTCCGATCCATATTTAAATCCTGATTGACAATCAGATCGATGGGTTTATCGGTGTGATTGGCTTGAATGTTTTCGCTGGTTTCTTGAACAATAGAGCTAAGTTTAAAAGGAATGGCCTCTATAATGATGTTGCCGCCTTCTAATTTTGAAAACTCCAAAAGCTCTTCCACCAGCTGCGTCATATATCCAGAAGCACTTCGGATGTGTTTCAGATAATAATCATCCTTTGAATTTGTAT
>JBDSFP010000168.1:0-5175 GCA_039919415.1 Aquaticitalea sp.
ACAGGTGAAGTGGACGAATGGATGGATTGTGGGAATAAAGCGGTAACAGTTGAAACCAACACCAGAATGCTCGGCTTTTTACATTCAGACGGCGACGAAGAAATGATAGCGTCTTCTGTAAAATTGAATAATTCAAAAATCATACAGCCTTGTTATATTGGGGAGAATGTGATTTTAAATAATTCGACAATCGGTCCTAATGTCTCCATTGGAAATGATTGCACCCTGAACAACGTCTTCGTTAAAAATAGCTTAATCCAAAGCCATAATACTATTAAAAACGCTAATTTGGACCAAGCAATGGTTGGTAATCATGTACAATATGACGGCAATTTTAAAACCATCAGTATTGGCGATTATTCAGTCTTGGAATAAATTTCCTGCGCCTGCCGGCAGGCAGGAAGGTAGGAATCTAAAGAATTTATAACAAAGCATCAATTTTTTGGAACAATTATTGAAAAACCAAATGGGAATTATTAAATGTCGAATTTCAATGAGTAATGCATTTGAGAATTCGTAGCAAACAGAATGAAACAAAAAATTCAAATATCTATCTTCATTTTTGGGATAATTCTCCTTCCACAAATACTGTATGCACAAGTAGATTTCAACAAAAAACCGACCGACGATCTTGGAGATGTTGAAGATAAGTTTCAAGAGAATTTTTTCGAAGCCTTAAAACAGAATGGTATTGAAAACTACCAACGTGCGGTTGATGCACTTTTAAAATGCCAAAAATTGGACGATTCCAAAACGGTTGTGTATTACGAATTGGGCAAAAACTACATTGAACTTAAAAATTTTGGTGCTGCGGAAGATGTCTTAAAAAAGGCAGTTTCCAGAGAACCTGAAAATGAATGGTTTCTTGATGAACTTTACGAAGTTTATAATCTTCAAGGCGATACCGACAAAGCCATTAAGACAGTAAAACAGTTGGTTAAATACCATCCAGATTATCGTCAGGATTTGGCAAAACTCTATGTTGATTCGAAAGAATATAAAGATGCCATCAAATTATTGGATGATTTGGATGAAGAATTTGGGGTCAATCCAGATCGGGATGTGCTGCGCAACGAGATTTACAATATCACAGGAAAAGAGGACGATAGAATAGAAAATCTTGAAGAGCGTGTTAAGAACAATCCAGAAAACGAAGACACTTATTTGCGACTAATCTATCGGTATAGCGAAACCGGCAATACCAAAAAAGCATTTCAGTCAGCCAAAGATCTATTGAAAGTACATCCTGAATCGAAACTAGTCCATTTGGCATTGTACAAATTTTATTTGGACAGTAATGAGGTGCCAAACGCAATAGCCTCCATGAAAATTGTTTTGAATGCACCAGAAATTACACCTGAAGCAAAAGCAAAAGTATTTAATGATTTTGTAAAATTTGTTGCCACACATCCAGAATATGAAAAGGATTTGGTGGAGATGACAACCCTTGTTGGCGAGGACAAAAGCACCAAAACATTGACCGAATTGGGACACTATTATCTTAAGCTCAATGACAAACCAAAAGCCCTTCAATATCTTGAAGAAGCTTTAGAACAGGATACTAAGAATTTCATGATAATGAAAGATGTGTTTTTGCTTCAATTGGACTTGAATATGGATGAAATAGCTGCCAAGAAAAGTCAAGAAGCTTTGGAATTATACCCGGCACAACCGATTTTATACCTGATTAATGGCGTCGCCAATAACAAGCTAAATCAGCCAAAAAAAGCGATAGAAAAACTGGAAGCAGGCTTGGATTATGTGGTCGACGATATCAAAATGGAAGGAGATTTCTATACGCAATTGAACATCGCCTACAAACAAGATAATAATATTCCTAAATCCCAAGCATTTGCTAAAAAGGCAGAAGCATTAACCAAGCAGCAATAATGAGACAATTCAAATTTGTATCTTTAATTTTAGTAATAAGTGTTTTTATTGGCTGTAGATCGGCAAAAAGTTTGACAGCAACAGGCTCCATCAAGGAGAACATGACAGCCAAACAGCTCATAAAGGAAAACAAAAAACAAACGGCCGATTTTAAAACACTTCAAGCCAAGGTAAAGATTGATTATAACAATGGCGACAAATCAAATGGAGTTTCTGTGACATTACGGATGGAAAAAGACAAGGTCATTTGGTTGAGCGCGCCTTTGGGAGCGGCAAGAGCCTTGATTACTCCAGAAAAAGTCAGGTATTACAATAAACTGGAAAACGAATATTTTGATGGCGACTTTTCATTGTTGTCAGAACTTTTGGGAATTGAACTGGATTATGACAAAGTACAGAATCTATTGCTGGGAGAAATGATTTTCGATATAAATGATGAAACGTTTACGGCATCGAACAATGAAATTTCGTATGTGTTACAGCCCGTAAACCAAAAACCAATTTTCGAGATTTTTTATTTGCTGAATCCTGGACATTTCAAGCTCGATTCGCAACAATTGTCACAATCTCTTCAAAAACGCATGTTGCAAGTGGATTATAAAAAATACCAATTGGTCAACAAGGAAATCATTCCAGAAATCATCAATATTGACGCAGTAGAGGATATTTCGGAAATAAAGATTGATTTGGAATATAAGTCTGTGAGCATTAATGAAGATGTTCGTTTCCCGTTTGAAATTCCTTCAGGTTATAAAGAAATTCAAATTAAATGAACCCGACCAAACTATACAGAATTGTCTTATTTTTTCTATTGTTTGTCAGTTCCTTCAATCTTCAAGCGCAAAGCAAAAAACAACAAGAGCTCGAAGCGCGTCGTCAGGAAATATTAAAGGAAATTAACCAATATAACCTATTGCTTTCCAAGGATAAGAATAAGGAGAAATCCATGGTGTCATTGGTTGAAGATCTCAATAACAAAGTCCGAGTACGCCAAAATTTGATTAAAATCACAAATGACCAAGCCAATCTATTGACAAGGGAAATTAACACCAATCAAAAGGAAATTTCAAGTTTGCGAGACCAGTTGAAGGAATTAAAAGCAGACTATGCAGCAATGGTGGTCAAATCTTATAAAAGTAAATCAGAACAGAGCAGAGTCATGTTTTTGTTGTCATCAGATAACTTTCAGCAAGCCTACAAACGATTGCAATATATTCGTCAATACACCAAATATCAAGAACAACAGGGCGAAGAGATAAAGGGAAAAACACAAAAACTGCAAGAACTGAATACCTCGTTGTTGCAACAAAAAAAGGATAAGGAAAAACTTATTGAAGAAAATAGGAATGCCAAAAAAGAATTGGAAACCGACATCAACGAACAGCAAACCTTGGTGGCATCCATTCGAAAAAACATGAGCAATTATGCCTCACAAATTAAAACCAAACAGCAAGAAGCTGATAGGATCGATAGGGAAATCGATCGTATGATTAAGGAAGCCATTGCAGAAGCCAACAAAAACGCAGCTAAATCCACCACAACTAAGACTACAAAATCCGCATCAGGATTTGCATTGACACCAGAAGCCAAAGCTTTGGCAGCAAATTTTGAAGCCAATAAGGGCAAATTGTCCTGGCCAGTTGAAAAAGGGGTTGTTAAAACCAGATATGGGACACAGCCATCTCCAATTGATCCGTCGGTTACCATTCAAAGTAATGGCGTACGGATAGCAACTGAAAAAGACGCAAAAGTTCGTGCCGTTTTTCAAGGTACAGTTACAGGGATAATTGCAAGTAAAACAGGAAATCCAACAGTCTTAATTCAACATGGGAATTATTTTACCGCATATCGTAATCTTTCCAAAGTATATGTAAAGAAAGGAGATAAGGTTGAAACTAAACAGTTTATTGGGGAAGTATTTACCAATGTTGCTGATCATGAAACAATTTTAATATTTAGTATTTTTAAAGTCGTTTCTGGTGATTCCCAAACGCAAGACCCTTCGGGTTGGATTTATAAGATGTAACAAATTCCTGCGAAGGCAGGAATCTCTCGTTTAAAAATGAAAATGCTTTTGTGAAGCTCTATTTGTTTCGAGTTGTAAAAAACCATTTATTCAAACAAGGCCTTCAATTCCGTCGCTTCATTAGGTTTCATCTTTCCCGCAAGTACCAAACTCAACTGTTTACGACGCAAGGCGGCTTCAAAACGTGCTTTTTCCAAGTCAGTTTCCGGAGTTAATTCAGGCACTTGTACTGGTCTACCTGATTCATCCACAGCCACAAAGGTATAAATGGCCTCATTGGCTTTGGCACGCGAGCCAGATTCGCGATCTTCAATCCATACATCCATAAACACTTCCATTGACGATTTGAATGAACGTGACACTTTCGCCTCAATCGTAACAACACTTCCCAAAGGGATGGAACGGTTAAAAGCCACATGATTAACAGAAGCAGTCACCACGATGTGACGTGAATGACGTCGCGCAGCAATGCTGGCAGCTCGGTCCATTCGCGCCAATAATTCGCCTCCAAAAAGATTATTGATTGGGTTGGTTTCACTTGGCAATACCAAGTCGGTCATGATGGTTTTAGATTGTTCTGGAGTTTTTGCTTGCATATAAGAGCCCATCTATCCCGATAGCTATCGGGATTCCGAAGGGAAGACTTTTTATTAATTTATTGAGCGCAAAGATAGGATGATTTTTGCATCTTGTCTTTACTCAATGTAAAATTTTGGGAGAGTAAAAATTCTGAAATCAACAATCGTTAGTCGTCAATCAACAATCATTTCAATTCTTTAACCATCAACCAAGCTTGTGGATTGTTCTCACGACGTATTTTTCGTAGGGCTTTCAATGCTTCTTCAGAGGTTGGGTAACTGCCATAGACCACTTCGTGAAGTCCGTATTTGTTGACACCAATCATTCGCGCTTTATAACCAAGGGCTTGCAGTTGCGACACTTTGGTTTGTGAATTTTCTTCAATGCGATATGCACCAGCGACTATGTGGTAATTACCATTTTGTTTATCGACTGTTAAAGTCGCGGCTGGCAATGGATTTTCAATCACAAAAGTTGCTTCCTGAACTTTGGCATCCAATTGCGTATTGGCTTGTTCTTGTGCCAATTGATTGTGGGCTTCTATTTTATTGACATAATAGTTGGAAGCCACAAATCCACCAGCAGTCAATGCAATCAATGCAACAGCTGCATATTTTAAGAACGGACGTGCTGTTTTGCGTCTTTCTGGAGTAATTGTTATAGGAATGACTTTTTCAATC
>JBDSFP010000196.1:0-3859 GCA_039919415.1 Aquaticitalea sp.
CGGTATCAATCGCTATAAAAATTTGGAAGGTTTTGACAATTCAAAACTAATAATCGAGACTACCAAACGTATGGACATTCTTCAAAAGCAAATTGTGGTACAATCACGTTCTTTGGATGAAATTGCGGTTTTGGCGGAAAATAAAGAAAAATTCCTCGCCTGTATTCCAGCGATACAACCCGTAAATACAGAAGATTTGACACGAATGGCTTCAGGTTATGGATATAGGACCGATCCTTTTACCAAAGTGCGAAAATTTCATTTTGGAATGGATTTTACAGCACCACGAGGTACACCAGTCTATGCCACAGGAGATGGCGTTGTCATCCGTGCCGACGATGCGTCGTCAGGTTATGGCAACCACATTCGCATCGACCATGGCTACGGTTATGTGTCACTATATGGCCATTTATATAAGTATAATGTCCGCGTCAACCAAAAAGTGAAGCGTGGCGATTTGATAGGTTTTGTGGGCAGTACAGGTCGTTCTGAAGGACCACATGTTCATTATGAGGTTTTTAAGGATGAAGAACGCATCAATCCGATGAACTTTTATTATGGCAATTTATCAGCAGAAGAATACGGCAAATTGCTAGAAAAAGCCTCGTTGGAAAATCAATCTTTAGACTAATCCATGCACATTAACCTTCCTGAAAAACGATATTACGGAATTGGCGAAGTTGCCAAGGCCTTTGACGTGAATACTTCTTTAATACGTTTTTGGGAGAAGGAGTTTGATGTTCTAAAACCAAAAAAGAACGCCAAAGGCAATCGGAAATTTACCCCAGAAGACATTACAAATTTAAATTTCATCTATCATTTGGTCAAGGAACGTGGTTTTACCTTAGAAGGTGCAAAAACCCATTTAAGAGAAGAAAAGCAAAAATCCCTTGACACCTTTGAAATCATTAGTAAGTTGGAAGACGTAAAGGCCCAATTGTTGAAAATAAAGGAGCAGTTGTAACATATTCACAACTATTTTAACTAATACAACAAACACTAACACTTAAAGATAACTATCATGAAAAAATGGCTCATTCCAGTAATCATCCTTGTAATTGTTGCGTTCGGTATCTATCGATGGGCAGTAGGGTTTAACAATAATGCAGTGACCTATGAAGCAGATGCGAAAACTGCGTGGTCTAATGTTGAAAGTGCCTATCAACGTAGAAACGATTTGATTGGTAATTTGGTTAAAACTGTTCAAGGCGCTGCAGATTTTGAAAGAACAACCTTAAGGGAAGTCATCGAAGCACGGGCAAAAGCAACCTCAACTACAATTGATGCCAATAATCTAACACCAGAAAATATGGCTCAATTTCAACAAGCCCAAGCTGGTTTGAGTGGAGCATTGTCCAAATTGTTGGTATCTGTTGAACGCTATCCAGAACTGAAAGCCAACCAAAATTTCTTGGAACTTCAGTCACAGTTGGAAGGAACTGAAAACAGAATCAATGTGGCACGGGGTCGATATAATGAGGCGGTCAATACATACGATATCTACACCACAAAATTTCCCAACAAAATATTGGCTGGCTGGTTCGGATTTAAGGAAATGGCTCGTTATAAAGCCGATCCTGGAAGTGAAAACGCTCCGGATGTTGATTTCCAATTTAAATAAAACTCACGCTGTCGGCAAAGGCCGACATCCCTGCCTCGCCGGCAGGCAGGTCTCCCAAAAAGAGAGAATATTTTAAATTAAATGAACATTTGAGATGTCAAAAATTGAAGATTTCCTAACGGCAGACGAAGAAAAACAAATCATCGAAGCGATAAGGATTGCTGAAAAAAATACGTCGGGCGAAATACGTGTGCATATTGAAAAAACATCAAAACTTGATGTGTATGAACGCGCTTTGGAAGTGTTTCATTTTTTAAAAATGGAAAATACCAAACTTCAAAATGGCGTTTTGATTTACGTCGCAGTGGAAGATCGAAATTTTGTGATTTTCGGTGATGAAGGCATCAATAATGTTGTGGATGAAGATTTTTGGGACAGTACCAAAAATATTATGCAAGGGCATTTCAAAAGAGGACATTTTAAACAAGGGCTTGTGGATGGCATCTTAAAGGCTGGAAAAGAATTGGAAACTTATTTTCCCTGGGAAACAGGAGATAAAAATGAACTTCCCGATGATATTTCGAAAGGATAATATTAAAGTCAACAGTATGCAGTATGCAGTAGGCAGTCAAAAATTTTCATTAATAAAAGCGAGCGTTCATCAACGCTTTCTTTTTATGATGTTGTTGGTTTTGGGTTGTTTCCAAATGGGATATGCACAGTACAAGATTCCTGAAAAGCCTTCCAATGTTACTGATCAGACTAGTGTTTATGACTATTACCATTTACTGTCCGAGGGTGAGAAAAACAGTTTAGAACAAAAACTCATTAAATATTCTGACACAACTTCCACACAGATTGTCGTAGCAATCATCAGTTCAACCCAAGGCGAAAACATCAATTATTTGGGAGCGCAATGGGGACAACAATGGGGAATAGGACAAGCGAAGGAAGATAATGGTGTCCTTATTCTGTTGGCAAGAGATGATCGAAAAATTGCCATTAACACAGGTTATGGCGTAGAGCATTTGCTGACCGATGCCATGTCAAAGCGCATCATCGAGACTGATATAATCCCCTATTTTAAGCAGGATAATTATTACGGAGGATTAGATCGAGGTGCCGACGCCATTTTTGAAGTTCTCACAGGTGAATATAAAGGCACTCGACAATCGAATTCGACTGAAGGGTTTCCATCTGGATTTTTATTTTTGTTGTTTATCGTGTTCATCTTCATTATGATGGCCATTTCCAAAAACCGTAAAGGCGGCGGAGGAAGTGGTGGTAGACATGGGGGCTTCAGCATTTTGGATGCCATAATCCTGAGCAATATGGGACGAAGTAGTTCCGGGGGTGGATTTGGTAGTAGTTCAGGAGGAGGCTTCAGCGGCGGTGGCGGTTTTGGTGGTGGCTTCGGCGGAGGCGGCTTTGGTGGAGGCGGTGCTTCTGGCGGATGGTGATTTCAGTGTTCTGTGTTCAGTTTTCAGTTTTCAGTTTTCAGTTTTCAGTTTTCAGTTTTCAGTATCTCAAACTAAACTATTTCATTCAAATATAAAGTGTTAAATTTAAAAACTCCATCACTACTTTCCTACTTCCTTGCCAACTAACTACAATGAATCATTATTTTAAAAACATTCGCAGACAACTCGTGGCAGGAAACAAAACAACTCGCTATATAAAATATGCGGTTGGTGAAATTGTTTTAATCATGCTCGGAATTTTTATGGCCTTGCAATTGCAGAATTGGAACGAAAAACGGAAGCAAGAAGCACAATTTAAGGTTACATTAGAACAATTATACACCACGATTAAGTATGATGCTGAAGCATTCTACCGACATTCAGAGTCATTTGATTACCAGGTGAAAGTTATTGACTCCCTCTTGGATTCCCCAGAATCTTTCCCAGAGGAAAGTCTTCCTTATGTGTTGTTTGAAATAACTTATAATGGAATTCCCTATACTTCCGAATCTGTCTATTATTCCAAAGAATTAAAATACAATCCAGAAAATAAAGATCAAAAAGAAATAACTAAAGAAATACTTAAATATATTAATGCAATTAGTTCGTTTAAGTATCAAACTGAAGATCGGTTAATCGCGTCTTTACAAGATTTAGACATTCCATTACCTAAAACACATTATAATGATGAACAGTCTGGTTGGAATTTCACCGATTCAACTTATTATTCAAAAGAGGATATCAAGAATCTCTCTGAATTATTATATGCCCATCAGTTCAGGGCAATCCTAAAAACAGATCGGTCTTATAAGATTTTCAATTATTATGACTCCAAAAA
>JBDSFP010000222.1:0-10899 GCA_039919415.1 Aquaticitalea sp.
TTTTTGGACAACGGAATTAGCCTCCTAACCCCCATAGTGGGAATTATTAATTTAAGCACAACAAAGTCATTTACGCAATATTAGACATAGAAACCACAGGTGGTAAGTACAATGAGGAAGGGATCACAGAAGTTGCAATCTACAAATTTGATGGACACAAAGTCATTGACCAATTCATAAGCCTCGTCAACCCGGAACGCGAAATCCAACCATTTGTTGTCAACCTAACAGGTATAAACAGCAAAATGCTTCAAACAGCTCCAAAATTTTATGAAGTTGCCAAACGTATTGTCGAAATTAGCGAAGACTGCATCATCGTTGCCCATAATTCCGAATTTGATTACCGAATCCTGAGAATGGAATTTAACCGACTGGGTTTTGACTATAAGCGAAAAACTTTATGTACTGTTGATTTGGCAAAACAATTGATGCCCGACCAAGCATCCTTTAGTTTGGGAAAATTGACACGTTCGTTGGGAATTCCTGTAAGCGATAGACATAGAGCGGCAGGAGATGCGATGGCAACTGTAAAATTGTTCAAAATGCTTTTAGCCAAGGATGTCAAAAAAATCATCATTCAAGATGCCGTGAAGGCGGAGCCCACGTTCCAAATGCGTCCTAACCTCAAAACGATTATTGAAGAGCTACCTTCAGTTACTGGCGTTTACTATATACATAACGTTCAAGGCGATGTCATTTTCATTGGAAAAAGTAAAAATATCAAAAATAAAGTCAGTCAGCTTTTTTCAAGTACCAGAAGCAAATCGAAGAAACTTCAAAATCAGGTTGCCGCGGTTACTTATGAAGCTACCGGAAGTGAATTGGTGGCATTCTTAAAAGAAATCGAAGAGATAAAACGCATAAAACCCATCCATAACAGCTCTTTGCAACGAAAACTCTTCACCTATGCGATTTATAATTTTATGGATGAAAACGGTTATATAAATTTAAAAATTGATAAAGCCGATGGCAGAAAAAAAGCAATCACCACATTTGCAAATAGGGATAGTGCGAAAAGCTTTTTGTTGAACGCTGTGGATCACTATCAATTATGTCAAAAACTTGTCGGATTAAACAATACTAAAAAGAGTTGTTTTAAATATGATACAGATGAATGTTTAGGTGCTTGCATCCAAAAGGAAGACGCTGAAGAGTATAATAAAAGGGTACTACAATTTATTGAAAAAAACAGTTATGAATCCAAAGACATCGCCATCATCGATAGAGGTCGTGAGATTGATGAACACAGTGTATTATTGATAGAAAACGGAGATTTTAAAGGTTTGGGATTCTTCAATCTGAATTATCAAATTACCAATATCAATGTGTTGGAAACCATTATCACACCGATGGAAAACACCAAAGACACCCAGCACATCATTCATAATTATTTAAGGAGAAATAAAAATCTTAAAATCATTCAGTTAAACAAATGAACAAACTATTACTATTACTCCTCCTCATTTTATCAACAAAATCCTTTTCTCAGAATGATTTCAATTCTGAAGATTTAACGGTTACTAAGGCTGACTTGAATATAAAAACTTATAAAAAAGATTCCACAGCAAATGCTTTGATGATTTATGAGTATGGAAAAAGTTATGTCGATAAAAAGTCTTATAAACTCGTAACTGAAGTAAAGCAAAAGTTAAAAATCCTCAACCGAAAAGGTTTCGATAAATCCAACATTGAAATTCACTTATATAACGACGGCAGCACCAAGGAAAAAATCTCTAATATAACAGCTACTACTTTCAATATTGAAAACAACAGCGTCAGCAGAACACAATTGGAAAAAAGTCAAATTTATGAGGAGAAATATAATGACAATTACACGATTGTAAAATTTACGTTCCCGAACATAAAGGAAGGTTCGGTCATCAGTTACAGCTACACGTTGGAAACACCCTATATGTTCAAGTACAGACCGTGGTACTTTCAAAGTGACATCCCTACACTTTACAGTCAATATGAAGCGAGTATTCCGGGAAACTATGAATATAATATCAAATTGGTTGGATTTTTAAAGTTGGAAACTGAAGAATCCGTAATTGAAAAAAATTGTTTGGATGGAGGACGCGGTACCTTTGCCAACTGTTCTAATTACAATTATGTTATGAAGGACATTCCGGCGTTCAATGAAGAGGAATACATGACTTCATCAAACAATTATTTGGCACGAATTGAATACGAATTAAAAACTTTTCGTGGCTTTGATGGCATTGTAAAAAATTATACAAAAACATGGAAAACGGTGGATTCGGAATTGAAAAATGATAAGGACATCGGTCGGCAACTTAATAAAAGTAGTGTTGCAAAAGGATTGTTAGATGGATTAATCGTGAATGAAAAAGACCCATTGACAAAGGCAAAAGCCATTTATAAATATATACAGGACACCTATGTGTGGAACGGTAAATATGATATTTTTAAGGAAGTTTCCATTAAAAATTTAATTGACAATAAATCTGGAAAGGTGTCTGAAATTAATATCCTGTTGCATAATCTGTTGGACGAATATGGTATCGAGGTATTTCCAGTGTTATTGTCAACACGAAACAATGGATTTGCCACTAAGATTTTTCCAATTTTAACTGATTTCAACTATATGATTGTACAGGCTAAAATTGACGGAAAAACATACTTATTGGATGCAACAGAAAAATATGCTTCTTTTGGTGAACTTCCATTTAGATGTTTGAATCAATACGGAAGGTTACTCGATTTTGACACAGGTAGTTATTGGATAGATATCAATGCAGCAATTCCATCTTTCATTCACTATAAAGTAGAATTGTATTTGACCTCTGAAGCGGAACTTCAGGGAAAAATAACCAAAAAAGCTACTGGATATCACGCCCTTCCTTTAAAACAGGCGTATTTTGAAAATAAAAAGGATTATTTAAAATCCCGCATGGATAAATACCCAAACATCGACTTTTTAGAATATAAAGTTTTAACAGAAGATAGGACTGATTTTGAATTTAACGAGGTTTTTGAAGTTAAACAAGATGCCGAAATAACAGGAAACAATATTTATCTCAATCCCTTTTTGTTTAAATTCTTTACCGAAAACCTGTTCAAATTACAAGAGAGAACCTATCCTATTGATTTTGGTTACAAGGATTCTTTTCTCTACACCATAAAAATCGTATTGGATAAAAGTTATGAAGTCCTGGAATATCCGAAAGATTTAACTCTAAAACTACCAAACAACAGTGGTGCTTTACTTCTAACAAGTAAAATTGAAGGCAATACAATTCAATTATATTTTAAAATAACTTTTAATGAGCCTATTTATAATCCCGAATTTTATGATTACATCAAAAAATTCATGGGCACTGTCGTTGACACCCAAAACAACGCTCTGATGGTGATACAAAAGAAATGAAACAATCTTTTTTGTACTTTTAGTGTCTATGCAACACCAAGTCATTATGAAAATTGGAAGGCAAGACTATATGAAATTCTCTATGAGACGATAGTGAACTTGAACCATAACACTTGAAGAATAAAATTCTTATCAGCATTGTCGGTCCCACAGCAATTGGTAAAACTGCTTTGAGCATCCAACTTGCAAATCACTTTAAAACCGAAATCATTTCGGCCGATTCGCGACAATTTTACAAGGAAATGCTAATTGGCACTGCGGCTCCTACCGCTACTGAACTCAGCTCCGCAAAACATCACTTTATACACCATAAATCCGTGGAAGAGGAGTATAACGTTGGTGCGTTTGAAAGAGATGCCATCAGATTACTGGAGGAATTGTTTTCCACAAAGGATCTTGTCATTATGGTTGGGGGTTCTGGACTGTATGTGAATGCTGTCATAAACGGATTGAATAATTTTCCAGAGATAAATCCTAAAATTAGAGCCTTCTTAAATAAACAATTCACGGAAAAAGGATTGGTGCATCTTCAACGTGAACTGAAACACTTGGATCCAGTAACTTATAATTCGATATCCATTGATAATCCGCATCGTGTCATTAGAGCTTTGGAAGTCTGTATTGGTACAGGCAGAACATATGCGTCATTTCTAAATACGGAAAAAGAACAACGAAAATTCAAGTCCATCACAATCGGCTTGACAGCCGAACGATCTGTCATCTATGAAAGAATCAATCATCGGGTTGATAAGATGATGGAAAAAGGTTTGCTTGAAGAAGTAAAAAGCCTCCTCCCAAAACAACATTTGAACGCCCTAAATTCGGTTGGCTATAAGGAATTGTTCAACTATCTCAATGACGAGTGGACATTGGATTTTGCCATTTCTGAAATCAAGAAAAACTCCAGACGATTTGCAAAACGACAACTCACTTGGTTCAGAAAAATTGAGGGCATTAGTTGGTTCGATTATGAAAGTGAAATGAAAATCATCATCGATACGATTGAAAAAAAATTGGAAACCGATGGAAAGGATATTTGTTGAAAGAAGCAATTTCTAAAATAATTTCAAAAAAACCTGTATTCCAATTAATTAACACTACATTTGCAGCTAATTAATTTTAATATTTATTATGAATAAAGGTACAGTAAAGTTCTTCAATGATGCCAAAGGTTTTGGTTTTATCACTGAAGATGGAAACAACAAAGAACATTTTGTGCACATTTCTGGTTTAATCGATGAGATTCGTGAAGGTGATGCAGTAGAATTCGATTTGCAAGAAGGTAAAAAAGGATTGAACGCAGTAAACGTAAAAGTAATTTAATAGTTTCGCTTAAAACTTTTTAAGAACACAGAAGCCTATCATTGCGATAGGCTTTTTTTGCTTTCTATGGTTTGTAAACTCAAATTTAATCTGTTTGGTTTATCACCAGTCTAAACCCTTCTCCATGAATGTTCAATATTTCAACATCCTTATCGAGTTTTAGATATTTGCGCAATTTGGCGATGTAAACATCCATACTTCTGGATGTAAAATAATTATCATCTCTCCATATTTTGGTCAATGCCAATTCGCGGGGCATTAAATCGTTTTCGTGTAATGCCAACAAACGCAAGAGTTCATTTTCCTTTGGCGACAATTTAACCGATTCCCCACCTCTGTACTTTAAAAATCGAAGTTTGGAGTTCAGCTCAAATCCACCGATTTTAAATTCAAATTGCTTACTGTCTGCTACTACATCAGTAGCTTTGCGTTGCATAATGGCCTTGATTTTCATCAATAGCACTTCGCTGTCAAAAGGCTTGTTAAGATAATCGTCTGCTCCTACCTTATATCCTTTCAACACATCTTCCTTCATGGCTTTAGCGGTTAAAAATATAATCGGAACGTCTGCGTTTTTCTCCCTGATTTCCTTGGCAAGAGTAAATCCATCTTTATAAGGCATCATCACGTCCAAAATACATAGGTCGTAATCATCCTTTTTAAATTTTTCAAAACCTTCCATACCATTTTTTGCATGCACGACATCATAATCGTTCATAGCTAAATAGTCTTTTAATACGGTTCCAAAATTTGGATCGTCTTCAACTAATAAAATCTTTTTGTTTTGTTCTTCCATAATTATGATATTAATGGTAGTTTGATTGTAAAGGTACTACCTTTTCCTTTTTCACTTTCTACAGATATATGACCTTGGTGGTCTTCAACCATTCGTTTTACATAGGCCAAGCCCAAACCATGGCCTTTGATATTGTGAACGTTGCCTGTATGTTCTCTATAAAATTTTTCAAAAACTTTTTTCTGCACTTGTTTTGACATTCCGTTGCCCTGATCGGAAATCTTCAATAAAATACTGGTGCCTACATTTTCAGTATAAACATCTATTTTTGGGGCATCATCCGAATATTTAATGGAGTTGTCCAAAATATTGACCATAACATTTGTAAAATGTGTGTCGTTAGCAAGCACAGAGGTTTTTTCAGCATCCAAATGTGTCTTTACATAACCTTGTCTATCCTCTACAATCAGCTCCACATGCGTAATGGCATCAATGATTAAGTCGTGCAAGTCTACCCTATCCTTACTGATATTGAGTTCGTTCTTTTCCAGTTTCGAAATTCGCAATATATTTTCCACTTGCGCATGCATGCGTTTGTTTTCATCTTTGATCATGTTCAGATAACGCATTACCTTCTCCTGATCATTTATGATTTTTGGATTTTTGATGGAATCCAAGGCCAAATTGATAGTTGCAATAGGAGTTTTGAACTCATGCGTCATATTGTTGATAAAGTCCGTTTTGATCTGTGATATTTGACGTTGTTGTATCAACTGATGAATCGCACTACCAAAAGCAATAATAATAATCGCCGTGAAAACTATAGACAATATGGTCATTCCCAAAATATTGCGGAACAGAAATTTGTTCCGCTCCGGAAAATTGACTAATAACTTATAGTTACTTTCTTTATTGTTATCCAAAAATAAAGGAACACCGTAAGTTAACTCTTTAACTAACTCAAAATTATTGGATTGAATTTTAGTAGCCAAATCCCTATCATAAATAGCAAACTCAAAATCAGTATCAATGCCATCATCATGCAGTTGCTTTTTCAACAATCTTTCAACTTCATTTTCAGAAACCCTTTTATAAATTGGGTAATTTTTGAATTGATCTCTGTACGTCGTCTCAAAAAGCTTTTTATCAATTTCGGTCAATTTGCTCAATTCACGAATTTTTTTTTCCGAAGTCATGTTCAGATTACCTTCCAAAACATTTTTATCGAATATTGTCGTTTCACGTTGACTGGATGTCCTGCTAATGTTTACACTATCTAAACCAATGTCAAGGAACATGGATGGTACTTTATAGTTTTCTTCAAGAATGCCGTTTCTGTAAATAATCATTTGATTCAAACTGGGATCTTCAGTTTTCACAATCAACTCCCTAAAGGCCGTGGAATCCGCAACTTTACCATTAGCAATCAATCGTGTAATTTTATCGGCAAAATCCATAAATTCCTTATCGTCAATTGCGCTGGAAACAAAACTCAAAGAACGTTTTACGCTAAGTGTGAATTGTTTTCGTTCGTTCTCATAACTGTTGTTTATAAAATAAGCTTGAACGAAAATAATACCGATGAGAGCCAGACTCATCAACACAATCAACAAAATGAAAAGCTTTTTGCCCATCGTTCAAATTTAATATTTTAACATTTACTAGATGTTGCCTTTAACCTTACCTTAACACAACTGTTAAATTTCAATGTTTTCCTATGTTTTGAAGGATTTTTCTGTGAATTTCCAACACTTGATTCTCGGTCTTTTTCAAGTCATTGTTAACAATTACAAAATCAGAAATCCTTATTTTTTCAGCGTCAGACATCTGAATGTTCATGATTTCCATAATTTTGCTTTTGGAAGTATTGTCCCTTTTAATTAAGCGTGCGATTTTCTCATCGATATCCGCCGTCACAGTAATTATATAATCGTACTGGGATTGCATCTTCTGTTCAAAGATGATGGCAGCTTCCTTGATGACATAATCTGAACTTTGCTTTTTTACCCACCGATTAAAATCCTGTCCAACCTTGGGATGGACCAGTTGATTCATTTTTGCAAGTAAGGAGGCGTTGTTGAATATTTTGGAAGCGATAAATGGTCTGTTCAATTCATAATTTACATAGGCTTCCTCGCCAAACAAATCTATGAGTTTGCGCTGGATGATTTTGGAAGTGTTCATCAAACGTTTTGCTTCGACGTCAGCTATATAAATGGGAATACCAAGAGCCTCAAAAAGTCTAGCGACTGTTGTTTTGCCGCTTCCAATGCCACCTGTAAGACCGACTACAATCATTCTATGAGAATAAATTCGACTTTATTTTGCTTAATCCTGGCACTTTTTACCAACTCCGGTTTTTGGATGATTTTGGGAGTGAAATAGGTTCTGTCCAAATCCTTGATGTCGTTATAATCGCAAACAATCTTAAAGTCCAA
Source organism: Aquaticitalea sp. (assembly GCA_039919415.1). Lineage (GTDB taxonomy): Bacteria > Bacteroidota > Bacteroidia > Flavobacteriales > Flavobacteriaceae > JBPOFM01. The sequence continues at coordinate 7,889 of JBDSFP010000222.1, forward strand.
TGCTTTAATATTTTTATAGTTTTCCAAGCTCACATAATAGGACACCAAAACTGTTTTAGGGAAATAATTGATTTTCAAATCCTTTGGCAAATTAATGATGCTCACAGGCACTTCAAAAGATCCTTCTGTAAATTTTTCGACAGTGGCAGTAACCCTTATTTCCTTTTTACTCAACTTAATCGTTTTAAATGCTTCGTCGAGTACCAAATCTACCTGAGAATCGATGTCCCCGTTAACCTCCTTTAGCTTTAATTCTTTTGTTTTTATTCGTGATATTTTATCCACAAGGTTTTTTGGACCAATTACTTTTATGGAATCTGGTTGCAACTTTAGACTGTCAAGAAGGTCATAGCCGGAAGCATAAGTGATTTCTGTTTCCAATTTAACAGGGACTGATTTTACCGTCATAATTTCAAACGGGAATGTCAATGAATCTGGTCTGACTGATAGAACTTCGATCGAAGGACCAAGTTGCGAATTGAGTTTCGGACTTCCTAGACTGGTATCCCAATTGTATTTTTTTTCATACATTTTGACATCATGGTCAAAATCTACCGTTACCTCATGCTTGAAAAAGTTGTGTGATAACAGATTAAATCCATACGCTTTGACCTTTACATTAATGATTGAATCCCGTTTTGGACTGATACTGTATTGCTCTGGCACATTTTTATAACCGACATGAAAGGGAATCGTTTCGATATAGGTCTTTGACAATTTCGTAATTACCAAAAACGAAAAGGACAAGATCAAAAAGAAAGCAAAGACATTCAGTTTCTTGCTCTTGATGGATTTGAGAAATTTTGATTTGAGATTACTTAACATGTTTGAAAAAAAGATTTGGAAATTGTTGCTCAGGTAATTTTTTAGAAAAAATCAGCTTCAAGGAAGAAACAAAAAACCCATAACCATAACCGAAAAATTGAATAAAAATAGCAATGATGGATTGAATCGCAACCACAATATCCTTTGTTCTGAGAAGTGCCAAAAAAAATGCTGCTGAAAAATAAAGAACATATATTACCAAAAGCCATTTAAATTTGAAAAACAGTAAAACGGCAGCACAGATAAAACCAAATGAAAAAAGAGTGGGCAACCCAAAAATAAATTTATTCGTTTCTGGATGCCATTGATTTAATATGGGTCTTACCATACCAAATTTATAGACTTGCTTATAAAATTTTGACCAAGAAACGCGACGCTTGTGATATACAAAAGCATTATTAATAAGTTTCGTTTTAAATCCCATTTTTGTCAATCGTATGGACAAATCAGGATCTTCCCCTGGATGAATGGAACAAAACCCTTTGGAAGCTTCGAAGGCCTGTTTGGATATTCCCATATTAAAGCTTCTTGGTTGAAAATCCTTTTGATCCTGTTTTCCTCCGCGAATGCCTCCGGTGGTTATAAAAGAAGTCATGGCAAAATTGATAGCTTTCTGTATGCTTGAAAAAGACTCGTGGGCAGCATCAGGTCCTCCATAACAATCCACATAATTCATTTTTAAATCCTGATAAACAATTTCCAAATAATTTTCGGGCAAGAGACAATCGGAATCCAGGATGATGAAATAATTTCCTTTGGCTTGTTGCATTCCAAAATTTCTGGAGTCGCCAGGTCCGGAATTCATTTTAAAATAATAGGAAATATTTAAGTCAGATTTAAAAATTTCAATAATAGATTTACAATCCAAGTTAGAACCATCTTCAACAATCACGATTTCAAAATCAAAATTCCCGTTTAGGTTTTTAAAACTCCCTAAAAGTTCTTTGATTTCATCTGGCCTGTTATAAACTGGGATGATGAATGAAAAATGCAATGGATCCATACTTCAAAGGTAATTAAAGCAAAATACAAGAGGTCGTCTAAAAAGTAATTTTTAGGCGACCTCTTTAATAATATCTTATTTATGCGCTTTTATTTCATAAATTTTTCCATCACCGCATCACTTATTCCCATATTACTGAAACCTCCATCGTTATAAAGATTTTGAAGTGTTACCCGTTTTGTCAGATCACTAAATAAAGTGACGGTGTAATTAGCACAATCCAAAGCTGTTGCATTCCCCAGTGGCGACATTTTATCAGCATAAGCAATAAAGCCATCAAAACCTTTCACTCCTTGTCCCGCTGTCGTAGGTGTTGGAGATTGCGAAATGGTGTTGACACGTACTTTTTTATCCTTTCCAAAGAAATATCCAAAACTTCGTGCAATACTTTCCAAATACGCCTTATTGTCCGCCATATCGTTATAATCGGGGAATACGCGTTGCGCAGCCATATAGGTCAAAGCCACAATACTTCCCCATTCGTTCATGGCATCGGCTTTATATAGCGTTTGCATCACTTTATGAAAAGACATTGCGGACACATCAGTTCCTTTTTGCGTCCAATCATAGTTTTGGTCGGTGTAATGTTTGCCTTTTCTCACATTGATGGACATGCCGATGGAATGCAATACAAAATCCAATTTCCCCCCAAGGATTTCAATGGCTTTAGAAACAAGGTTTTCCAGATCCTCAATCGAAGTTGCATCGGCAGGAATGACTTGGGAGCCTGTTATTTCTGCCAATTCTTTAATCTGTCCCATTCGCATTGCGATTGGAGCATTGGTCAACACAAATGTTCCTCCTTCTTCATGCACGCGTTCTGCAGTTTTCCAAGCGATTGAATTGGCATCCAATGCCCCAAAAATAATTCCCCGCTTTCCTTTTAGTAAGTTGTAAGACATAGTGTTTGTTGTTGAGTTGATTGATGTTGAGTTATTTGTTATTGGTTGGCTAATGCTCTTTTGTTCGTAATAGTATCCATAGTTTCAAAGTTAAGAAAACTTTGAGCTTTAAACTTTGAATATCGAATTTTTTAATTCAACAATTGTTTGGCATGCTCTATGGCCGAATTGGATAATTTGATTCCACCGAGCATCTGCGCAATCTCAACAATGCGTTCATCAGGATTCAATTTTTTGAGTTGTGTCTCAGTCACCTCATTCACATCTCGCTTGAACACTTT
>JBDSFP010000223.1:0-6612 GCA_039919415.1 Aquaticitalea sp.
CTTTTGGACAAAGACAATGCAGAAGACTGCATTAAAAGAGAAACCGAGGAGGAAACTGGCTATAAAGTTACAGATGTCAGAAAAATATTTGAAGCATACATGTCTCCAGGGTCTGTTACTGAAATATTATATTTTTTCATTGCCGAATATTCAAAAGAAATGAAAGTCTCAGATGGAGGTGGTGTTGCGCACGAAGAAGAAAATATTGAAGTATTGGAAATTCCAGTTGACCAAGCCATGAAAATGATAGAAACCGGAGACATAAAAGACGGCAAAACAATCATGTTGCTTCAGCATATCAAACTCAAGAAGATACTTTAATAAACATTAAAGTCCGACAAAGGCTTAAAATATCTGCGCTCTAAGACAAAGACAAAATAATTGATTTTTTTGTTTAGTTCACGTCTTTATATGTTATTGGTATTCGTGAATCTCCTTCAGTCGATTTCTTTTTTTATTAAAAAAGAGGTTAGGAAACAATCCTTTAAGATTTTAATTTACAGATAATATATTGTCTATTTTGTTCATTTTTTGTATATTTGGATAATATATTATCTATTATGTCAAAGTATAGCGTAAATAAAGTACCTTCTGATATTCTTAAATCAATTGCTCAAAAGGTGGTTGCATTAAGAAAGGAACATAACTGGACACAACAAGATTTAGCAGAAAAATCTGATGTTTCGTATGGAAGTATCAAAAGGTTTGAAAGATTTGGTCAAATATCATTTGAATCTCTTCTTAAAATTGTTGAATCTTTAAAAAGACTTTCTGATTTTGAAAATATTCTCCTTCCGCCTAAAGAAAATCAAAGAATTAAAGAACTTTTTAAATCTTATGAATCAAGGTGAAAAATACAATAGCTCAAACAAAAAATGACAAAAGAAAATTTATTGATGTTTCAATTAAGTTTTCAAAGGATGAAATTGAAGTAGGAAAATTAATCTTGGATAATAGATTGGTTCATTTTAAATATAATGAGGAATTTTTAACTCTAGGATTAAATCTATCTCCAATAAAACTACAATTCGATACGAGTATTCAAATAGCCGATCCAGATCCTTTTCATGGAATATTTGGAGTATTTGATGATTCCTTACCAGATGGTTGGGGTATGCTCTTATTGAATCGCGCTCTTGAGAAGCAAAGATTATCATTGAACGATATTAATATCCTAGATCAACTCGCATATATAGGTGACTCTGGAAAGGGCGCACTCATATATAATCCAGCAATTAAGAATGAGGAAAAATTCAGAGATAAAATTGATATAGATCGATTGAAGAGAGTAATGGGTGAAGTCTATAAAGGCGCTAGTACAGAAGTAATCGAGGAACTTATGCATTTGGGAGGCTCTTCAGGTGGAGCAAGACCTAAAGCAAACGTAGGATATAATCCAAAAACAGATGAATTAATACACGGTTATAATATTCTTCCAAAAGGATTCGAACATTGGATTATTAAGTTTCCAAGTTCTGAAGACCCAATTGACATCGCTAACATTGAATATGCTTATTACAAAATGGCCACAGCAGCAAATATTGAAATGAGCGAATGCAAATTACTTAAAAGCGGCAGTGGTCAACAAATCTTTGGTACCAAGCGTTTTGATAGAATTGGTAATAATAGACTTCATATGCACTCTATGGCAGGTTTAACCAATGATAACTTTCGGCGAAGCAGTATAGATTATGGACACATAATTGATACAGCGTATAGATTGGAACAATCTGCTACTGCACGTCGAAAAGTTTTACGCCTAGCTGCTTTTAATATTTACAGTCACAATAGAGATGATCATTCCAAAAACTTCTCATGGTTAATGAATGAAGAGGGTATTTGGACTTTAGCACCAGCTTATGATCTAACATACTCGTCTACAGCAATTGATGAACACAGTACTAGAGTCGCAGGAGAAGGAGCTCATCCAGGAAGGTTCAACATTATGACTTTAGCTGAAGAATTTAGTATTAGTAAGCCATCTGAGATAATCGAAGAAGTCCAAGAGTCCATATCCAAATGGCCTGTTATAGCAAAAGAATCTGGAGTAAGTCCTGATTCGATGAAAAGAATACAAAAGAAATATGAGCAATTAAGAGACTAACGTCAATTACTCTTCAACATAATATTAGTAGTATAAGTAAAAGAGTATAAATAACAGCGAGAATAGAATAAGTGCTAGGAATTTTTAATTTTTAAAATTTAAGCTTTTATTTGAAGTTGACGAGAATCGCTTAGAAAAAAATAGTACCTACCAATACTTTAATACGCTAAATCCGGAATTTTCGGAAAATGGAATGTAACAGTATTTTATGTTGATAGAAAAAAATGTTGGCTCATCACAAACGGACTGACAGAATACAATGTAATTACATAATTGCTGACGATATGAGCCTAAAGGCATCCTATCTGCAACTATGTAAAATAGAACTGAAAAAGTTCTATTCGCTATTTTACTCTAACCTTAGTTTGTCCTATAATTTATATTATGTAAAATAGAATATTCCAAAGCAAACTCAGATTATTTCTTTTTACCCTCCTCTTTTAAAACCTCCACATTCCCTGTGAATTCCATAGAACTCCTACTGGATGATAATACTTGGATGTCGCTATGATTATTTGGAAATAAGGTGATAAATACATTATAATGTTCGATATTACGATATCGGTCGTCGATTGTAAATTGTACCATCACGGTATGTTTGGCATCATTTTCTGTGACTTTATAATCTTCTGCTGCGTTGTTAAATTCAATGCCTTCATGGTTGCTGCCCGGATAACTTCCACCCAAATGCTGTTCGCCATAAAATGGTAAAAACGCGCTGATGGTATCGCCTTTTATGGTCAGATAATTGGAATTGCTAGTGATGTCAATCCAAGAAGCGTTGTTCCCTGGCCCTAAGAGGCCACTATTAACAACCTGTGTAAATGCCGCCGACGCTAAGGCGCTTGCCTTGTACGATTCTATTTTGAATTTTTTGGATGCCACCAAGGATTTTAGTGATGCGAAAGCTTGATTCTCTTGCTCTGTAAATTGCTTTGTTCCCGAACAATTAGTAATAAGCACCAAGGCGACCATGTAAATAACGTACTTCATGGTATTAAAAATACGATATCTAATTCATATTAAACACGTTGTATGCGCTAAAGTATTCTTAAAATTTTGGTTTAAGAAATAATAAGTTATGGAGTTATTTAATATTAAATATTATGAGTTTTCTAATTAGAAAAAAAAATGAATTGTTGGAAGGCACATTTCAAGACTAAGTCGTTACTAAAAACCTGAACACCAAAATAACATCTATATAATTTTAGTTATAACTCAATAACTCAATAACTCAATGACTCAATAACTTCACTTATTCGGATCCAAAATATGTTCGATGCGTTTGATAGCATCCTCATAATGGTACTTGGTCTCGGAATCTGCAACACTATTTTTGCGGGCATTAATGGCACTTTTGAGCGCGTTGAGCTCGCCACGCACCAAGGCTCGTACATCCGATTGGTTCACACTGTAATAATCGACGCCACGTCCAGGCTTCAGCTCTTCGGTCATCAGATACTGCATGCGTTCAAGATAGGCCCGTTGCAGATTACGACGATATACTGTGACTCCAGTGTTGCTGTTGAGTTCTTTCCAAAGGCCTTTGCGCAGATCTTGAAGCATTTCCAAAGCTGAATAATACTCGTTGTTGATCACGTTGCCATCAATCAAACGTCCCAAGATGTCAAAATCCAGGATGTTGTTGAGATGTCGTGCCTGTAAACTTCGGATGCTCTCAGCATAGCCCTCATGCTCCGTATTGCGAAGGATATTGGTATCCACCAACCAAGTTGGCGACGCAAAGGCATTGGTCTGCAGCCATGACATCGCCTCTTTTTGTTCTTCTTTGGGTGCTGGTGTATAGATGACGCCACCTTGATTTGGCTTTTTGGTCTCTTCGTACACGCCACCAATATGTGTGACCACATGCCCTACATAACGACTCCAAACGCCGAGCAACTCGCCTTGCAATTCTGATAAATCGTCGTAATTGTTGGTTTGGTCGCTCGTCCACTCTTTCAAATGTTCCACCACATACTGTAAGTTTTTGAGTCCGTAGCTGCTCGCCTTCATGGAATTGTTGCCAATATCCTCCGTTTGTGACGCTGGGTCAAAGCTACTGCGCTGACTGCCGAATTGGAATATTGGGTCACCGGCTTTCTCCATGATCCAAGAATCCAAGGTGGAGGTTTCGCCTTCGGTCGTAGCATGCGGAATTAAGCGATATCCCCAATTGACCGCATAATTGTCATAAGGACCCAATTGACGGATGAACCGAATGTTGGTGTCACCAGGTTGTGCGATATAATTGAATCGTGCATAATCCATGATACTTGCTGCAATGCCATTGGCCTTTGTGAAATCACCGTTGCGATAGCTCTCCACATCGTACGCATGACTGGCGCCCATATTATGTGGAAATCCGAGTGCATGACCCACCTCGTGTGCTATGACCATGCGCATCATGTCGCCAATCTCTTCTTCACTGGTGTTTAAAGTTCGCGCCTTTGGATTGGCAGCGCCTGTTTCGAGTAAATATCTATTTCTATAAGAACGCAAATGATTGTGATACCAAATGACATCACTTTCAATAATTTCTCCAGTTCGTGGATCCGACACACTCGGTCCTGTGGCATTCCTTGTCGTACTCGCCACGTAGCGGATGACCGAATAGCGAATATCCTCAGGACTGAATTCGGGATCTTCTTGTGGTGTTGGCGGATCTTTGGCGATAATGGCGTTTTTGAATCCCGCGACTTCAAAAGCTTTTTGCCAATCCTCAATACCCTGTTTCATATAGGAGCGCAACTTCTCGGGGGTGGCAGGATCTAAATAATAGACAATGGGTTTTATAGGTTCCACCAACTCCCCTCGTGCGTAGGCTTCGGGGTCTTTGGGTTCCAGACGCCAGCGACGAATATACTTTTTCTCATCCGATTTTAATGCTTCCGAACTATAATCATATTGGCTCACGGTAAACCATCCTACTCTTGGGTCTGCCAATCGTGGCTTCATAGGCTTTGATGGCAAGAGAATCATGGATTGGTTCATTTGTAGACTGATGGTTTCCGTTTCTTTATGAACGGGAGGCTTCGCAGCATTATAGGTAAAATCCTGGACGATTTCGATGTTTAAGGGAAAGCTTTTCGCTGAAGTGATAAAACTGCGGGACTCATCGAGGTTTTTCACTTTATAGGTTTCACGCATTTCGCTGGACAGACCACTGATGGCCTTGACATCACTGCTGTAAAACTTCGTGACGTCGATAACAGTGGCCGTAGAATCTTTACTGAACGCTTCAATATTGAAGGCATAAAGTGTTGGCTCATAGTTATTTGCTTTAACTGAAATATTAATTGGCAAGGTATCGTTGGCAACTGAGCTATAGGATTTTACCTTGATCAATATTTTATCCTGAAAACGTTGCCAAACCACCATCTGTTCATTGGTTTCGCTGCCAGCATTGGTATAACCACCACCTAGTCCAGCAGGTAATTTGGCAATACGGCTAACCAAGAGCATGTCTTTATTCAAAAGACTATCGGGAATTTCGAAATAGTATTTGTCCTTTATTCTATGAACTTTAAAAAGACCTTCGTCGGTGATGGCCTCCTTGGTAATGACATCGTTATAATCTTTTATAACATTATCCTTTTTTGGCGGAGGAACTGGCTTTTGGGCTTCAGTCTTGTTTTTTCGTTTGTTTTTTCTGGATTGGCCGTAGTGAGCGGTCGGAATTAGCATTAGAGCTGAAAGTAACGTAATCAATAAAAAATTCTTCATTCAATAGGTATTGGTTTTTTTGTTGCTCCAAGATAAGAATTCATGGTAGAATAACATTTTTAAAAAGTGTTAAAAGTTTAATTGGATGTAATATCGCTGCCAAACTTAAGGACTGATGGACTCAAGAGTCAAGACTTTTACGAGTTTGATTTGATTTTAGAACACTACCAACATTCGAAAAGGAAGAGTTTGTCAATGGCCTAAATAATTGTATTTTCACACAATGGCAACCTCCTCCAAAATTTCCATTTATGGCGCTATTGCGGCTAATCTTCTCATTGCTGTAAGTAAGTTCGTTGCATCATTTTTTACAGGAAGCTCGGCTATGTTGGCAGAGGGCATTCACTCTTTAGTAGACACAGGAAATGGATTTTTATTGCTTTTGGGCATCAAAAAATCCAAAAAGGTGGCTGATAAAACGCATCCTTTTGGATATGGCAAGGAAGAATATTTTTGGAGTTTTATTGTAAGTATCTTGATTTTTGCCTTGGGTGGTGGTTTTGCCATTTTTGAAGGAGTTTTTGCCCTTCTACATTTGGAACTCGCCACCGGATCGCTATGGAATTATGTTGTAATTGGTGTAGCAATCCTATTTGAAGGTACTTCTTTGGTCATAGCCATCAAACATTTTAAGCGTCCCAATACTTCAGATACCACCATTATTAAAAGTATGATCAAGAGTAAAAATCCCGCCAGTTTTGCGGTGATTGTAGAAGATTCTGCCGCGGTGATGGGATTGATGATTGCCTTGTTGGGCATCTTTTTGTCTCAGTATTTAGTTT
>JBDSFP010000235.1:0-2526 GCA_039919415.1 Aquaticitalea sp.
TTGGTTAGTTCCAATTATCCTTATTTCACGAGAATAAGTTGTTCCTCCATCAGTACTCAATTCGACTCTTACAAAATCGGTATTGTCAATTCCATTGCCTCCATTAGCAGGAGATGCCAAGCGAAACGTCAAATCAACATTTGAATATGAAGATGCATCGAATGTATTAAATGTAGCAATTGCAGTCCCATTGCTCACAGCAAACCCTCTAGATCCACCAACCCCTACCCCTGCGGTAACTCCACCTGCACTAGCAGGTGTAACAGTAGATGAATAACCAAGAACTGGAGTAGCTGGAGTAGTTTCGAAATCTTGTTGTGCAATTGTGGTTTGCCCAAAACTAATAAGAGTAAAAGTCAAGGCGGCTAATAATAAGTAGATTTTTTTCATGATAACAATTTTTTAAATGAGAACATATATATATTTAGGGTAATAAATGTATGATTTTAATACGCAAATCTAATAAATTATTGCGAATATAAACAACTAATTCTAACTGCGTTATATAAATATATGATAAATGGCAAATAAAACTGCTTAGGGGCTTTAAAAATGCGATTGAGATAAAAATTTTATGATTTAAATCAATGTCCACCTAAACTTTGGAACGTATGTATTCCCATTTACCCGCCTTAATAGGGTCATTTATTCGGGGATTTTGTTTATTTTTGATGCCCTATAAAGGCAATAATTATAATTGTCCCCAACCTATAAAACCATCTTGCAAGTATGCCCTGGTACGTACTTATTACCAAACCAAAATCAGAAAAAAAAGTAGCACAAAAGCTGGAAGAAAAAGGCATTGAAGTCTGCTGTCCGGTGAGGGTTGAGATGCGCCAATGGAGTGATCGCAAAAAAAAGGTGGAAGTGCCATTGTTACCATCCATGATACTGGTAAAACTTCCTGATAAAGAACGAGCCCAGGTTTTTAAAGTTTTTGGGGCTGTTCGCTATCTCTTCTGGTTGGGAAAACCGGCCACCGTCTCAGAAGCAGAAATTGAAGCCTTGCTGGACATTAAAAATAACAATTTAACGGTTTTGGGAGTGGAACATTTAAAGGCTGGCACGGAAATCGAGGTGAAGGGTCTCGGTATTCAAGTGGAAAAAGGAACGGTAAAGTATGTTTCCGGCAATCAATGCTGGGTGGTCTTGCACAATTTGGGCTTCGTTATAAAATTGCAAATTGAACAGATTTAAAAGCAAATGTGTTAACTCGTTCATAAGAATAATAGTACTTTTGCAAACTTAAATTACACACCTCTTCTTTATGGGGATAGCGTAAAAAACATAAGAATCTGTAAGTCAGTACGTTCATTTATTTGAATGTGACTGACAACGGCGAAGCCATTGATAAAAGGAAGGTTATCGCCAAAAACAAGCATCAATAACCACAAGTGACATGAGTGTTGAACCACAAAAATATACCCTAATCATTGAACCCAAATCCAAACTTTTGGATTTTAACTTTAAGGAAATTTGGCGGTATAGGGATTTATTGTTGCTATTTGTTCGCCGGGATTTTGTTGCCGTATATAAACAGACCATTTTTGGCCCCTTATGGTTCTTTATACAGCCTATCTTAACGACCATCATGTTCATGGTGGTGTTTGGGGGCATTGCCAAGATGAGTACCGATGGGCTTCCTAAACCTGTGTTCTATCTTTCAGGCATTGTACTTTGGAATTATTTTTCGACAAGCCTTACGGTGACCTCCAATACCTTTGTTGCAAATAAAAATGTGTTTGGCAAAGTTTATTTCCCAAGAATCATTACGCCTTTAAGTATTGTCATCTCAAAGCTTTTGACTTTTGGAGTTCAATTTACCCTGTTTCTATTGGCTTTTTTTTATTATTACTTTTTTCAGGACACCACAATTGAACCCAATAGGATGATTTTTCTCGTGCCAGCCCTGATTCTCCTTACTGCAGGTTTATCCCTGGGTCTTGGCTTGATTATCACGGCGTTGACCACAAAGTATAGGGATTTTACCTTTTTATTGGCGTTTGCGATTCAATTGGGCATGTATGCCACGCCTATCATCTATCCTGCGAGTTCAACTAAGGGACTTGTGAAATATGCCATTATGGCAAATCCGATGAGTTCTGTGATTGAGACCTTTAGATATGGATTTTTAGGGGTTGGACAATTTAGTTGGGATGCCTTGGGCTATAGTTGTGGAGTGATGGTTATAATGATTATCCTTGGCGTTATAATTTTTAACAAGGTAGAGAAGACTTTTATGGATACTGTTTGATTTTTATTCCGTAAGATTCAAGAATATATTCATTCAAAAGAGTCTAAATTTTTATATTGAAATAAACACCATCTTTGATCAAATGCATTTTATTTAATTGATGTTCAACAAAAAATATAAACCCAAAAAACCATTCATATATATACATGTTCCGAAATGTGGTGGAACTTCCATAAGTAATCAATTTAGGATTTGGTTTGGACAGGATATGCATTTGAATTATTACGATGAACGTAATGGTGCCATGCCTAAAGTACACAACCTGAAATATC
>JBDSFP010000267.1:0-2703 GCA_039919415.1 Aquaticitalea sp.
TTGTCCTTGCAATTGTTATTGGAAAATGCCGTAAAGCACAATATGGTCACTACGAGCAAACCATTGCAAATCAAAATCTATGAATCCGAAGGAATGCTGTTTGTGGAAAACAATTTGCAACCTAAACAAATCGTCAAAAAAAGCAGTGGTGTTGGATTGGAGAATATCAAACAACGCTACGAATTATTAACCATTAGAAAAGTATCTATCAAACAACAAGCAGAAAGTTTTGCAGTCGCAATACCAATGCTTACAAAACAAGTGGCAACTATGGAATTACAATCGTATAACAGTCAAGAAACGGCTTATTACAAAGCCAAAAAGAGGGTAGAGGAAATCAAGGGATTTTATGGAAATTTGATTTCATATTGCCTAGTTATCCCTTTTCTAATCTTTATCAACTACAGAACTGCATGGAATTTTCAATGGTTTTGGTTTCCAATGTTAGGTTGGGGAATGGGTCTGATTTTTCATGCCTTTGGTGTGTTTGGTTATGGGAAATCATGGGAAGAAAAAAAAATAAAGGAAATCATGGATAAAGATCAACAAACAAATACATGGAACTGATGGATACGAATTTTAAGGATAACGAAAAATACGAAAGAGCGGCAAAAAAAGTAAAACGCCTCAAAGGATTTTATACCCATTTGGTGGTTTATATTGTAATAAATTTAATGATCTTTGCCATTAATGTACAACAATTGAAGGCTGGAGAAAGTTATTTTAAATGGGAAAATTTAATCACCTTGGGATTTTGGGGAATAGGCTTATTGGCCCATGGATTGAGTGTTTTCATGCCAGATTTTATCATGGGCAAAAATTGGGAAGAGCGCAAAATCCAGGAATTTATGGACCAACATAAGAATGACCGCTGGGAATGATTTTGAGTCTTCAGTAATCAGTTGGCAGTCCACAGTGATGCCAATCGACTAAATTTTAGTTAAAAATACATATGAAAAGCATCATCATAGAAGACGAAAAACCCTCCGCAAGACGTTTGCAACGCATGTTGATGGCCTTGGGAATGGAAACGGAAGTCATGTTACATTCCGTGGAGGAATCGATTGAGTGGTTTCAAAATAATGAACATCCCGACTTGATTTTTTTGGATATTCAATTGAGTGATGGATTGTCATTTGAGATTTTTGAGACCGTTGATATCAAATCTTCTGTGATTTTTACGACTGCTTATGATGAATATGCCTTGCAGGCTTTCAAATTGAACAGCATTGATTATTTGCTGAAGCCCATTGATGATCAGGATTTGAAAAAAGCTGTTTCCAAATATAAAACGCGTGTTCCCAAAAATCAATCCGTCACTTTGGATTTTGATGATATTAAAAAATTGCTGGTCAATCCTATTGAGCGTGAATACAAAAAACGATTTTCTGTAAAAGTTGGCCAGCATCTCAAACTTATCAATATAGAAGATGTCGAATGTTTTTATAGTGAGAATAAAGGTACCTATGCTTTTACCAAGGAAGGTCGAAATTATTTATTGGATGGGACATTGGAACAAATAGAACACGATTTACAACCTAATAAATTCTTTCGGGTCAGCCGTAAATTTTTTATAAATGTTGATGCCATCAAGGATATAATAAGCTATACCAACTCCCGACTTCAAATTAAACTCAACACTTTTAAAGAACAGGAAATCATCGTTGCGAGAGAACGTGTAAGTGAATTTAAGGAGTGGTTAGAATAAAATAGTAAAATCGGATAGGGTAAAATTTATTACTATCCGATAAAAATTGTATATTTGTGGGATGTGGAATATAAATGTGACATATCGAGACGAATATCAACCTACTTTTGAACGCCTATTTGACAAATTGGCCAGCTTGAAAGCTGCACGTCCTTTGCCACAAACTGCACTTTACAAAATAAAGGAAGTTCTAAAGGTAGAATGGACATATAATTCCAATAGTATCGAAGGAAACACCCTAACATTGCGTGAAACCCAAATGGTTTTGCAAGAAGGCATTACCATAAAAGGCAAATCCCTTAGAGAGCATTTTGAAGCTAAAAATCACGAAAACGCCATTAATTATCTTTATAAAATGGTTGATACTGATGCGGTTTTTAGCAGTCAGGATATATTGGCACTTCATAGCTTGGTTTTGCGTTCCATTGAAGACGATACTGCTGGCCGTTTGCGCAATGGAGCAGTCCGCATTAGCGGTGCTAATTTCGTTCCTCCCAATGCGTCCAGGGTTTCGTCATTATTGGATGAGTTGATCGACTTTGTGGTTGAAAATCCTATCGGTTTGAATATCATTGAGATGGCTACCGTGTTTCATCATAAGTTGGTTTATATCCATCCTTTTTTTGATGGGAATGGTCGTACAGTACGCCTGGCAATGAATTTGTTATTGATGCGACAGGGTTTCCCACCTGCCATTATCTTAAAAAACGATCGGAAGAAATATTACGACGCTTTGAATCAGGCAAACAATGGCAGTTATCAAAAATTGATGCTCTTGATGTGTCAGGCATTGGAGCGTACTTTAAATATTTATTTGAGTGTTTTACCTAGCCATGATTTTGATTACCAAAGTATTTCTGATATCGTTGAAGAACCTGATATTCCATATGTGCAAGAATATGTGAGTTTGCTTGCTCGTCAAGGAAAAATCGACGCCCATAAAGAAGGACGTAATTGGGTCACTACCAAAGAGGCGGTTTTAAATTACAAAAAAA
>JBDSFP010000310.1:0-2658 GCA_039919415.1 Aquaticitalea sp.
CAACATACACAAAAAGGCAGCGATAAAAAAAGAGTTGGATATTGATGAAAAATTCAATCTCTTATTCGTTGGTCGTTTGCATGAAAGTAAACATGTTTTGGATGTCATAAAAGCAATAGAAAAATTAAAAATGGAATTAAATTTTTTGATTGTTGGCGATGGTTTATTGAGGAAAGATTTGGAAACATACATATTAAGTAGGGATTTGAGGGCATGTAAAATGCTAGGTTTTAAAAATCAGAAAGAAATTATGAACTATTATTTGGTTGCTGATGCCTTTGTATTACCAAGTAATTATTTAGAAACATGGGGATTGGTCGTTAATGAGGCGATGAATTTTAATTTACCACTGATACTATCCGATAAAGTTGGCTGTGCGCCAGACTTATGTAATCCCACAAATGGATTTATATTTGAATTGGGAGATATAAAAACATTGGCTTCTAAAATTGAATATTTAGCTAATAACCCTAATATTGCAAAAGAAATGGGAGTCGAAAGTGGAGAATTAATTAAAGCTTACTCCTACAAAACAATTATTGATAATTTAATTCAAACTTTATAAAAGTGAACAAATTTATACCCATCTCACAACCTTCAATTACACAAAAAGAAATTGACTATGTTACCGATGCGGTATCATCAACATGGATCTCGAGTCTCGGTAAATATCTAGACCGATTTGAGGTTGAGTTTGCCGATTTTTGTGGCAGCAGATATGCCGTATGTGTAAGTAATGGCACAGTCGCCATACAATTGGCATTGACCGCATATGGGATTGGCGAAGGAGATGAAGTGATCATGCCTAATCTGTCATTTATCGCTACGGCGAATGCAACGCTGCACTGTGGTGCAAAACCTGTATTTGCGGACATTGATCCAGAGAATCTGTGCATCGATCCAAAATGTATCGAAGCACTGATCACTCCAAGAACAAAAGCCATCATGCCTGTTCATTTGTATGGGCATCCTGCACAAATGGATGTGATTTTGGAAATCGCCAATAAACATGGATTATGGGTTATTGAAGATGCAGCCGAGGCTCATGGCGCTACTGTTCACGGTAAACGTGTAGGGTCTTGGGGTAATTGTGCAACCTTTAGTTTTTATGGCAACAAAAATTTGACCACAGGGGAAGGTGGAATGATTACAACCGATGATGAAGATTTTTATAATCGATGTAAATATTTAAGGGATCATGCCATGAGCAAGGAAAAACGCTATTGGCATACTGCACCAGGCTTTAATTTTCGAATGACAAATATTCAAGCGGCTATTGGTTGTGCCCAATTGGAACGCATTGATGATTTTATGGAAAAACGGCAAGTCATCTTTGGTTGGTATAAAAAATATCTTGGTGAAATAGTGGGTGTCAACCTTAATAAAACCAATGCATGGGCAACCAATGCTTATTGGTTGATCTGTTTGGAAAACAAAAAATGGGATTTGGAAAGTAGAGATCAATTCATGATAGAATTAAAAAAACGAGGTGTTGATTCCAGACCGTTTTTTTACCCAATGTCCCAAATGCCTTATATTGATGAAAAGACAAATACCCCAGTTACGGATACCATCTATAAACAAGGCATCAATTTGCCCACCTATTTTGATTTGGAAGAAAAACAGGTGAAATTTATTTGTGATGTTTTAAACCAACTTCTCAATGAGCCTTCACTTTAAAAAACTTTTAGAATCCTGTATTCGAAATATTGGCGGTGCAGTTGGCAGGAAAATCAGATATTTTTATTATAAAGGTCAGTTTAAGTCTTGTGGTAACAATGTGATAATTGAGGAAGGAGTTTTCTTTGAAAGTCCAGAAACCATGCACTTTGGAAGTAATGTATGGATTGACAAACATACGATTCTATTGGGTGGCGCGTTTAATCCTAAAGATCGGCAATTTCATGTTAAAGGGAGTCAAGAATTATCTTGGGGCGATTTAATAATTTCAGATGGCGTGCACATAGCGCCCTTTAGTTTAATCCAAGCGCATGGTGGCGTTAAAATAGGAGAAAATGTAACTGTTGCATCAGGGTCAAAAATTTATAGTCTCTCACATCATTATAAAAATTTGGATGATCCTTTAGATAGTAAAAGATATTCATTTTCAACCATGGCGAAAAAAGAAGATCAGTTTATGATCATAGGCAATGTCATCATTGGCGATAATGCTGCCATTGGGCTAAATTCTGTGATTTTACCTGGTTCAATCGTTCCAAACGGAACATGGATTGGCGTATTAAGTGCTTTAAGTAGCAAAGATTCCCTCGAACCAAATACAGTATTCTCGGCGAAATAATAAAAATTTAATGCAAAAAGTTTTATACCTCTCCCCAGGATGTTTTGATAAAGGAGGCATTAGTCGTTATAACCGATATCAGATTACTGCTTTACGTGATATTCTGGGAAATCAGAATGTAAGGGTTTTTTCATTGTTGGGGCCTCAATGGGGAGACTTCGAAGAGGAATTTAGTGTTAATTGGCATGGTTGGGGCCCATCAACATCGAGTAAACTAATGTATTCCATGAAGGTTTTACAGAGTATTCTATTGTGGAAACCCGATATCGTTTGGTTTGGTCATGTGAACCTCACCGAAATTTTGATACGATTTCGATTGACCAAAAAAATAAAAAGTATTTTAAATATCTATGGTCTTG
>JBDSFP010000311.1:0-6339 GCA_039919415.1 Aquaticitalea sp.
CAGCTGGACATAACAGAAATTTTTTAAATCAATAAAATAACAATTTAGCAACTGTACAAAAGGTTACCTTGTCTTAGAAGAAAGTTATTAAGTTAATGGTTATTCGGCAAAACTATAAAACCGATAATTATCGCTTCCTGCTTCCAGCTTCATACTTCTAGCTTATGACTCTTTTATTTCTTCCGTTCAATCACATAATTGACCATCAAAATCAATGCATCCTTAAACTGTGAATGTGGGTACGAATCGAGCATGGCGAGGGCTTCATCCTTAAACGCTATCATTTTGGAAACCGCATAGTCCAAACCACCATTCCTTTTGACGAAATCGATGACTTCATCCACACGAGGTTTGTCTTTGTTGTGGTTTTTTATGGAATTGATGAGCCATTTTTGTTCATTCTTAGAAACCTTGTTAAGCACATGAATCAATGGCAAGGTCATTTTTTGTTCTTTGATGTCGATGCCTGTAGGTTTTCCAATGGCCTCTTGGCCATAATCGAAGAGATCGTCCTTTATTTGAAATGCCATGCCAATCAGCTCGCCAAATTTACGCATTTTTTCGACGTCATCAGAATTCGGTTTTACGGAAGCCGCCCCAAGACTACAACAGGCCGCAATGAGCGTGGCGGTTTTTTGACGGATGATTTCGTAGTAAACAGCTTCTGTAATATCCAATTGTCTTGCTTTCTCAATTTGAAGCAATTCCCCTTCACTCATTTCACGAACAGCCACCGAAATTATCTTTAGAAGGTCAAAATCATTATTGTCTATGGAAAGCAACAATCCTTTGGAAAGTAGATAATCACCAATCAATACCGCAATCTTGTTTTTCCAAAGTGCATTGATAGAGAAAAAACCACGTCGTCGGTTGCTGTCGTCCACTACATCGTCATGTACCAAAGTTGCCGTGTGGATCAACTCTATCACCGCAGCTCCACGATAGGTGCGCTCACTCACTTGACCATTATCGACCATTTTGGCAACCAGAAAAACGAACATCGGTCGCATTTGCTTACCCTTTCGATTCACGATATATGTAGTGATGCGATTGAGCAAAGCCACTTTGCTGGACATGGAAAGTAGAAACTTCTGTTCGAAAAGTTCCATTTCGTAGGCGATGGGAAGCTTTATTTGTTCAACTATTTTCAAAAAATTAACATTAGGGATGATTGCCATAGCAAACGTACTAAAAATGATGGCGATATGCTACTATCATGTTATATCAAAAACTCATTGAACTTATTAAAAAAAATAAAGTCAACATCTCAAATATATTTAAATTGTAAACAACCGACATTATAATAACTGTAGTTGAACTAGTCAGTTTTTACAAATCATCAGCTTTAAATTGTCTGTCCAATCACAAATAAAAAAGCGTGCAATCTAAAGCACGCTTTTGTATAGTATAATATTTTTGTGAAATTATTTTACAAGAAATTTAAATGTTTTGGTCTCCCCTTCAGCGATAGCTTTTGCAAAATAAATACCAGCATTAAAATCTGATACTGATACAGAGGACCTAGTTGAGTTTAATCTCATTTGTTTCACTTCTTTTCCCAATAAATCATAAATTCTAAGCTCATCAATGGGTGTTGAAGAAAGAAGGTTTAAGTTTTTAGAGGCATCCACAAAATGTTTAAAACCATTAAATATATTCTCTGAAATGCCTAAAGCTCCTTGTCCAGTGAAAATAGTCGCATCTGCAACAGTGTTATATGCAAAATCTTTTATAACTAAGGAAGATCTATCAGCTGCCAAATCCATACGTAGCCATCCATAATGTGTGGTGCCACCTATGTCAAGAACCAAACCAGCATATCCGTCAGTTACACCTCCACACCAAGCGCTTGCAATAACGCAATTATTTGAAGCTAGAAATCCTTGAAGACCTATTACATTGTTGGTGGAATTTACAGTAACATTGGCTATCAGGTTTGATGGATAGGCATATTCTGGCGGCACAATATGCCCACGAAAACCATTTGGACCTCCTTGAACGACATTACCTGCCGTGTTTAGTGGAAAAAGTAACGCTTGAGAGGTAGTATTGCTCACCCGATAATCATTTACTCCATTTGCATTAATATCTAAATCCACAAAGGTAGTGCCTCCTGGGGTCAAAGTTATATCGGCAATGTCCGTGTATACAATTTGCCCGGAAGCATCGGCAATACCCATAACGGCTGCAGACAACGCCCCATATTTTAAAAGTTTTCTAGATAAGTCTCCTCGAGTAGTTGTTTTCATATTTTTATATTTTAATTGATGAAATGTTCAGAACATATTTCACTTAATTTTGATATGAATTTAATAATTAAATTACTCGAAAACAAGTAATTAGAGATGAATAAAAAAAAACTGTAGTTTATTTCACAAAATTTTCATATAAGCAGCACGTTAGGATTATTGACAGATTGTGATATTGCTTTTAAAATGGGGAGAAAAGTAAAATAAGACACTAAAGAAAATGAGTAAAACAAAAGAAAAATTTTTTATAGGGTGCTAAAAGTGTTTAATTTTTAGTCGTCCTATTTTAAGAGGAGGAACTCAATGCTATTTTATAAAATCTTGAAAAAGTTAGTTTAGCCATATGAAATCGCCTTGCCAAATTTTAACTAGCAACTGAATATCAATTTAACTGAGAAATTTACTAATGATATCAAAAAATCCAAGAAATAAAAGGTCGCCTAATTCGTTTTTAGACGACCTCTTGTTCTATATACTATTTTTATAAATTATTTTACAAGAAATTTAAATGTTTTGGTCTCCCCTTCAGCCGTAGCTTTTGCCAAATATATACCAGCATTAAAATCTGATACTGATACAGATGCCCTTGTTGAGTTTAATCTCACTTGTTTCACTTCTTTTCCCAATAAATCATAAATTCTAAGCTCATCAATGGGTGTTGAAGAAACCAAGTTTAAGTTTTTAGAGGCGTCCACAAAATGCTTAAAACCATTAAATATATTATCTGCAATACCTAAAGTCGCTTGTCCAGTTAAGATTGACTCACCTGCAACCGAATTATAGGCATAGTCCTTTATAACTAAGGTAGATCTATCAGCGGCCAAATCCAAACGTGCCCATCCATAATGTGTTGCGCCATTTATATCTAAAACTAAACCCAAATAACCATCCGTTACACCTCCACACCAAGCGCTCACATAGTCACAAGCTCCAAATACAAGTGTTCCTCCAGAGCTTACTATGTTGTTGTTGGCATCTACTGCAACATTGGCCGCAAGGTTCGATGGATACGCATACGATGGTGCAAAACCAATAAAACCATTAGGGCCTCCAATAGCAGTACCTACAGAGTTGATTGGTAAAAGAAATGCTCCACTCGAATTATTTGTCACCTGGTAATCATCCACACCGTTTGCATCAATATCCAAATTGAAAAATTCTGTTCCTCCAGGTGTCAGAGTTACATCAGCAATATCTGTATAGATTATTTGCCCAGAAGCATCTGCAATGCCCATAACGGCTGCAGACATTGCTCCATATTTTAAAAGTTTTCTAGATAAGTCTCCTTGAGTAGTTTTTTTCATATTTTTAACTATTATTTGATTAAATGTTCTTCAGAATGAATTTATCGTGAATTTAATAACTAAATCTTTTAAACGCAAGAAATTATAAATGAAAAGTGGAAAAATTAGTGGAAAATCAATGTTTACCGACGAAAATTTCCCAGTAAGCAGCTCATTGGGATTATTGGCATATGGTGATATTGCATTTAAAACGTGGAGAAAAGTGAAAAAAGACACAAAAGAAAATGAGCAATCACAAAAATAAACTTTTACTTATAGGTTGGGATGCTGCAGATTGGAAATTAATTGGGCCACTTATAGCCAAAGGCCATATGCCAGCTTTAAAATCATTAATTGATGAGGGAGTCTATGGTAATATGAGCACCATGAATCCTCCATTTTCCCCTATGCTTTGGACTAGTGTTGTAACAGGAAAAACACCAGATAAACATGGAGTGCAAGGGTTTATTGAATTGATGCCAGATATGCAGGGATTAAGGCCAGTAACCACAAACTCTAGAACCACAAGAGCACTTTGGAACATCTTTCATAACCAAGGGTTAAAAAGCAATCTTGTAGGTTGGTGGCCAAGCTTTCCCGCAGAACCTATTAATGGTGTCATTGTTTCAGACAAATTTCAAAACGTCAACAGAGACCCTAACAAACCTTCTCCAATGGTTGAAGGGTGTATACACCCAAAATCTATGGTGGACGAGTTGAAAAACTTAAGAATGTTTCCTCACGAGATTACCAGTGAACATATCCTTCCTTTTATACCACTAGCCGCAAAAGTAAATCAAGAAAAGGATAATGGTCTTGCCGCCTTTGCTAAAATGATGTCGCAAACCGTTTCTCTACATAACGCGTCAACATATTTACAACGAACGACAGAATGGGATTTTATGGCCATTTATCACGATTATATAGATCACTTTTGTCATGCTTTCATGAAGTACCACCCACCACATTTATCTGGTGTGGATAAAAACCTTTATGAAATTTATAAAGATTGCATCAACGGTGCTTATAGGTTTCAAGACATGATGTTGGGTCGAACTTTAGATTTAATTGATGATGATACAACTGTACTGATTATCTCTGACCATGGTTATGAAGCTGGTATAAATCGTATCTTAAAGATGCCTAAACTTAACGCTGCTCCAGCATTGGAGCATCGTCAATTTGGAATTTTTATCGCCAAAGGTCCAAATATTAAAAAAAACGAAAAAGTGTTCGGCTTAGGGCTTATAGACATTGCTCCAACAATATTGAATCACTTTGACTTGCCGATTGGTAAAGATATGGATGGCAAAGTTGCCTTGGACATCTTCAAAATTCCTAATGAACCGAAATACATAAAGAGTTGGGATAATATAGATGGGGAATTTGGAGAGTTAAAAAAAGAAAAAGTAGATCGTTACAGTGATCACGAAGCTATGGAACAACTTATTGAACTCGGCTATATAGATCGACCAGATGAGAAAATAGAAGTTGCCATCAAAAAAACCAAATGTGATTTAAAACAGAATCTTGCAAGTGTCTTTTCAGGTAAAAAGGATTTTACAAAAGCAAAAGACATTTTACTCGAACTTATCACTGAAAAAGACCCCATTGATATAGCGCCATATCTTTCAGATTTAATATCGGTTTGTTTAGCGACGAAATCATACGATGACGCAGAAAAATATTTAGAACAGTTAAAAAATCAAAAAACAACAATCAACTTCAATTATTATTTTATTGAAACGGAAATACTTACAGGAAAAGGGGAGTATAAAAAAGCTCTAAAAATATTGGAAGATGCTAAACCTACCAATCGAACTAGCCCCGAACATTTTTTTAGATTAGGAAATCTTCACGCCATGTTGGCCAATTATGAGTTGGCTAAAGAGTATTTAGAAAAAGCCATTGAAATTGAACCTGACAAAGCTAAATATCAACATGTGATTGCTGAAATATATTTCCAAACAAAAGATTATGAAGAAGCAGCCGAGCACGCTTTAACCGCCATCGAACTAGTGAAATATTTTCCTGACGCGCATTACACTTTAGGCAAAGCACTTGAAAAGCTTGGAGATTTAGCTAATGCACAAATAGCATTTGAAACTGCTGCTGCTTTAAAACCAAAAACATTTAAAGTCGCCGAAATAGCAAAAGAGAATATTATTAACAAATTATCAAAACCCGAAAGTGAAAGAGAGACCAGAGACTATCGTTATTATAAGAACCAAATAATCATTGTATCAGGTTTACCTCGATCGGGCACCTCCCTGATGATGCAAATGCTCGATAAAGGTGGTCTAAATATCCTTACCGACGCCAAACGAAAAGCAAATGACTCAAATCCAAAAGGTTTTTACGAGTATGAACCCGTTATGAGCATCCATAAAGATAATACTTGGCTAAAGAAAGCCCAAGAACATGTGGTGAAAGTTGTAGCACCTCTGCTTATGCACCTTGACACACAGTATCGATACAAGGTAATTTTTATGACAAGAGATTTAAATGAGGTGGTGGCATCACAACAGAAGATGCTTGGAAAAGACCCAAAAACCTACCCGATTCAATTGGTTAATAATTATGAAAAGCTAATAAAATTGACAGATACCTGGCACCATAATCAACCTGGAGTAGAACTTATGAGAATTAACTATGAAGAGGTCCTTAAATCACCAGAAAAGATTTTGGGAATCTTGGAGGACTTTATTGGGGTCCCATTGAATAAGATTGAAGCGGCCAAGTGTGTTGACATATCTCTTTACCGAAATAGAAGTTAAATTTTAAACTTTTTTTAAGCCTTGTTCGCC
>JBDSFP010000320.1:0-6023 GCA_039919415.1 Aquaticitalea sp.
GAATTGGTATAGGAGGAGGCTTTACCTTATCTGGCACCAACATTGGTAAGTCCAACCGTTTTAGTGCCTCTTTGGTATATAACTTTTCCATTAACGCACCTTCGATTGATTGATCCACATAAACTGAAATAGTTATGCAACCTAAAATTAAACCAATACTGACATTTGTTCTCCTAATAGTATGTCTTTCCTGTTCCGAGGATGTTCCCGATATGTTGGAGCTTCAGCCGTTGGTTCCATTATCGCAGGACGACACTGCAGGAAATTGGAGGAATGTCCTGGGTGTGGATTATCTTTCACAGTTGGACTTACCTGTTCCCGAAAACACAGATTCCGAAGCTTATCAGCTCGAACTTGAACATCTTTCACAGATAACCAAGGAGCGAACAAGAGCTCAGGAAGAAAGGATAAACTATTGGGCAGCAGGAGGTGTGATACGCTGGAATCAGGTACTTAGGGCTTTGGTAAGCAAGTATAACGTGGCCCCGTCAGTAGGTGCGACACCCGATCCGCAGAGACCTTTTACGAATCCACCTTTTGCCGCCAGAGCGTATGCTTTATTGAGCGTTGCCCAGCATGATGCACTCATCGCTGCATGGCAATTGAAATATGATATCAATCGCCCATCACCTAGTTTGCTAAGTACTGAAGTATATAGCTTCTTTGATACGACCGAGTTGCCCAGCTATCCCTCAGAGCAGTCAGTGATTGCAAGTGTATCGGCATTCGTTTTGAAACGCTTGTTTCCCGCGGAAGCAGATTTTTTAGACAAGCTTGCCGAAGAACATACAAATACCGTCTTTTGGGGTGGTACTGGGACCGAAAGCGATGTCGTTACAGGGATGACCTTGGGTACTTTTGTGGCTTCGAAGGTTATGGACTATGCCGCCAACGATAGGATGAACCTCTCTGCAGATCCTAACGCCACCTATATTTCATTTTTTGAAATCGATGCAACCAATGTTCCGGAGCCATGGAAATGTATAGAACTACCTTTGAGAAAACCGATGCTGCCCTTATATGGAAGGGTAAAGACCTGGATGGACTCGACCTCGGTTTTCTTGGCATTACCTCCTCCTCCTCCCATTGTTGGCAGCGTGGCATTTAATGAAGATATTGCCAATGTTAGGCGGATATCTGATAATAGGTCTCGCGAACAATGGCGCATATCAGATTTTTGGGCGGACGGAGGCGGTACCTCGACGCCTCCTGGACATTGGAATCTTATAGCCGAAGAACTCATCCTATCAAAAAAATGGAGTGAGGTGAGAACCGCACGAGCGTTTTCATTAATGAATAGGGCCATAATGGATAGTGGTATTCTTTGTTGGTACGCCAAATACAAATATTATTTTCCCAGACCATCCCAAATCGATCCGAATATTAGGGTATCAACCGGGATACCTAATTTTCCTTCCTACACCTCAGGGCATTCTGCTTTTTCTTCCGCTGCCGGAACCCTCCTTGGCCATCTTTTCCCTTCAGAGAAAGATAATCTCGAAAAACAGTTTATAGAGGCTGGCAATTCACGTGTATATGGTGGCATTCACTACCAATTCGATAACTTGGAAGGAAGGAAATCAGGTATTGCTGTTGGAGAAATGGTTATTTCCAATGCACTTAATGATGGCGCCGGAGACTAACGATTATTTGGTTGGCGGTTTGTAAGATAAAAAATGGTCAAGTATAGACAGGACGCGAAAAAATCCATTCGTTATGTAAATATATACTCCTCTTAACTTCTCAACTTATCTGAAAATAATTGAGCATTTCTGTTAAACAAACGTTTTTTGGTACTGCAATATTCAAGAGACATAAGTAATAACTCTTTTAATTTCGTTTTCAACACAAAAAGAGAGGCCTTCATTTCCAGTACAGTCGGAATCCCGATAACTAGTGTGACTAACACCTGCAGCTCGCGACATCAAACCCAAAAGCTTGATGTGCTTACTAATCCCACCGAAATCAAAAAAGCCTCAAAATAAATTGAAGCTTTTCATAGTACGGGCGGGGAGAATTCCTTCGGCTTCGCTCAGGATAAACTTCTCGTCTCCCCTAGACTGATCAATAATTTTATTACAAAATAAAAGCCACTCGATTTTGAGAAGCTTTTGTTCAGTACAGGCGGGGAGACTCGAACTCCCTCACCTCGCGGAATGAAACCCTTAAGTGTGAGGTAGCGAACAAATCCAAAGAAAACTAAAACATCTCATTTCAAGGATTTGAATGTTTTGAAATTCTATTCGGCTCTGTTAATATTCCCATCTAACGAAAGCTTCCATAGCTGCATAATGCGATAAGCCCAATTCGTCGTATATATCGGCTGTCTCTTTATTTCTGTCTTCTGCACGTTGCCAGAACTCCCTGCTGTCTGCGCCTTGAAACACAACACCATCCTTTTGTGATTGATGTTTGAAAATACCCTTCCGTTTTTCCAAAACCTGGTCTGGTCCCATGGGAACCGCCATTTCTATCTCATCAATGCCCCATTCTTGCCACGCCCCTCTATACAACCAAACCCAGCAATCTTTCATAAACTTTTTAGGTTTCAGTTCATTCACCGCAGCAAAAAGGGCATCTAAACAAACTTTGTGCGTGCCGTGTGGATCTGCCAGATCACCAGCTGCATATATTTGATGGGGTTTGATTTTTTCTATCAGATCAGTCATTATCCTTATATCGACTTCTCCTATTGGCTTTTTCTCTACGGTACCTGTTTCATAAAATGGTAATTCCATAAAATGGATTTGTTCATCAGGTAGGCCTATAAAATGACAGGTGGCCCTTGCTTCTCCTTTTCGTATTAATCCTTTTATACTCCTAACTTTCAGAGTGTCAATTTCACTGGATTTTTTGTTGTTAAGAAATTTGGCAGCTTTTTTATATATATCGTCGGCTTCATCAATTTTAATTCCAAATTTTTCATTATAATCGCACACAAAACTTGCAAAACGCAATGCTTCATCATCCGCTACTGCTATATTTCCTGATGTTTGATATCCTAAATGGACTTCATGCCCTTGCTCATGCAATCTCTTGAAAGTTCCACCCATACTTATGATATCATCATCTGGGTGTGGGCTAAATATAATCACGCGTTTTTTTGCCGGTACAGCACGTTCAGGACGTTTGCTGTCATCGGCATTGGGTTTTCCTCCTGGCCAACCGGTAATGGTATTTTGAAGTTTGTTGAATATTTGTATGTTAATGTCATAGGCAGGTCCTGAATCTGCCAATAAATCACTCATCCCGTTTTCAATATAATCGGCATCCGTCAACATTAAGATAGGTTTCTTTAAGTGAAGCGCTAAACTTAATACTGCTTTTCTAATGAGCTTATCTGTCCAGACAATTTTCTCGACCAACCAAGGAGTATTGATTCTAGTAAGTTTTGAAGCTGCCGCATTATCCAAAATAAAGGTGGCATTGTTGTGTTCCTGTAAATAGGATGCCGGTACACGACTGGTCACTTCGCCCTCCGTTGAAGCTTTGATGATATTCGCCTTTCTTTCGCCCCAAGCAAGAAGAATAACTCTTTTGGCCTCCATTATTTTTTTTACCCCTAAGGTTATGGCGGTTCTAGGTGTATTTTCTAAGCCTGCAAAATCACCACTGGCAGCTACTCTGGTTATATAATCTAATGCCACCAATCGTGTTTTTGAATTTTGAAGGGAACCAGATTCATTAAATCCTATATGCCCATTCCCTCCAATTCCCAATACCTGTAAATCTATACCACCCAATGCTTCAATTTTGGCTTCATATTGATCGCAATAATCAGCAATATCTTCTTTGGACAATAACCCATTTGGAACATGAGTATTTTCGGGTAATATATCTACATGATTAAATAATTGTTCGTTCATAAAACGAACATAACTATTTACAGAATCGGGTTCCATAGGATAATATTCGTCTAGATTAAATGATATTACGTTTTTAAAACTCAACCCTTTTTCTTTATGTAGGCGCACTAATTCTGCATATAAACCTTTTGGCGAAGATCCTGTTGCCAATCCCAAAATACAGGGTTGCTTTTGAGCTTGTTTAACTTTAATTAGAGCTGCTATTTCTTTAGCTACGTCCTTTGCTGCTGTTGCTGAATTTTGGTAAACCACAGTTCCAATGTTCTCAAAACGCTTTTCGAAACCTGTTGCGCTGTCTATACTGCTTTTTAACATAATTATTTTATAGAGATTCGTTCAATTTTAGTCCAACTTTTAAATTTATGCCTTCCAAAAGGCAGAAAAGAGCGCAAAAGCAACATTCAGAATTAATAATGGTCACTTTGTGATTTTTTGGAACTGCCACCTTTTTAAAGGCTGGCTCCATACTGTTTCATGTTTTTTATTTATACAATAAATACTTTTCTCTTACTTTACGAAATGATTCCAGTCCCGGACCCCAGCTTTTCTTAATATCTTCAATAGACACTCCATTTTTAATTTGTTCCTGTAATTTTTTTGTACCTGCCAGTCTAGCAAAGGAATTATTAAAAAACGTCTGTTTATCAGATGACAACTTATAGGCTTCTATTAACCAATCCAACTTTATTTCATATAGTTTATTGACGTTCCTTAAATCTCTTCCATAGCACAATTCCCCTTGATATTTAGGTGTTTTTGCCCCAAAATTAGGTTGTGGTGTAAAACTAAAATCAAAAGATTCCTTTGGTAAAAATGGAGATCCAAAAATTTGAAACTGCATTTCTGTACCACGCCCACAGCTAACGTTGGTTCCTTCAAAAAAACACAAGCTTGGGTATAAATTAATAGAAGTTGAATTAGGAAGGTTGGGCGACGGTTTTATGGGCAAATCATACTCAGAATCATAGGTGTAATGCTTTAATGGTACAACAGTAAGTTTACATTGAATCCCTTTGTCCAACCATTTTTCTCCATTGATCATGTTTCCATATTCGCCAATGGTCATACCATAAACTATGGGGACAGGATGCATTCCCACAAAACTTTTAACATCTTCTTCCCTTACTGGCCCATCTATATAATGGCCATTAGGATTGGGGCGATCTAAAATTATAACTGGAATATTTAGCTCTGCGCAAACTTCCATAACATAATGAAGCGTAGAAAGATAAGTATAAAAACGAACCCCTACATCCTGCATATCAAACAGCATAACATCAATGCCTTTCATTTGTTCATGTGAAGGTTTCCTATTGTCCCCATATAAAGAAATAATTGGCAATCCGGTTTCGGCATCCACCTCATCTTTAATATGTTCTCCAGCGTCTGCAACACCCCGAAATCCGTGTTCTGGCGCAAAAACTTTGGTAACCTTTATATTTAACGACAGTAATGAATCTACTAAATGAATATATGTATCTCCTTTAAATATGACGCTTGTTTGATTTGCAACAACACCAACGCTTTTTCCTTTAAGCAAAGGCAAATAATCAGTGGTTTGATTAGCTCCAGAAATTATTGTTTTATCTTCCTTTGAAGGATTCACAATATTCTCATTAATAACTTGATTTTTTTTAGTGGTCGAATTACAAGCTGTAATTGCTAAAAAAAATAATAACATAAGATATCTCATAATAATCGGTTTTAAATGTTAATTGTTTGATTCAAAAAATTTTAATTTGATTTTATTATTTAAATTGTTGTTTACCTACCCGTTTTGACTTCGATCTTTAAGAAATATACCATTGTATAAATGCCCAATGCTTACAGACTTGGTTTCAGTCGAAATTTTCATTAGTGCTTCATCTAAAACGCTAACCCTTTTAATACTTCTGAATATTTCATTAAACACTTTAATTTTGTTTGTCTAAATCGAGAATAATTTTAATTGTGCTTCTTTATATGTATTCCATAATGTGTTACATAAGTTTCAGAAATTGATGCTGGTAAATTCCCTTTGGCATCCGCAACCCCAAAAATAATCTCGGCTGATATTTTGTTGGCCTCGATTGAGTTTTCATAAGATACAACAACACCTTCAATGTATTTCAAGGACACGTCCTGCAAACTATATTGACTGGCAAATACATCCAGGAT
>JBDSFP010000323.1:0-2940 GCA_039919415.1 Aquaticitalea sp.
ACTGTGGACCCCAACCAAATGATGGTGGCTTTCCAAACGATGATGAAGCAAAAAATTACCATGCCAGCCCATTTCCTACGGGAATCTGGAGATAAAATCAGTACGGCTTTTGAAGAATTTTCAAATACCGCACAGCGCATCGGTGTTTATACATCTGCCGATTATGTGGATATTTTGGAAAAGCTCGTCACCCGTTGGGAAATTGGTAACATTAAGAATCTGTCCGATGAAGCAGAAAAAGCCCGTGACTTTTTGATGAAGCTTCCAGATCGAATGAAGCGTTTGGCGGAACGCATGAAGATTCCTGAAAACTCCTATCAGTTCAAATGGGTAGAGCCTGCTGTTTCACGATAATTGCAACGCTGATGACGCAGATTAGGCAGACCTGTCTGACGACAGGCAGGTAATCGCTGATTTTTATGTGCATGAATCTACGCCACGCATTAATCTGCGCAAATCAGCTGAATCTGTGTCATCTGCGTTCTAATTTTCAAACTCCATGAATACAGAAAAACAAATCACACAAACCATTGCTTTTGTAAAACAACAACTCACTAATGCCGAAGGTGGACATGATTGGTTTCACATCGAAAGAGTTTGTAAAAATTCCTTGCTAATCTCTAAAAATGAAAATGTTGATATATTTGTCGTTCACCTTGGTGCATTGTTGCATGATATTGCCGACAGTAAATTCCATAATGGTGACGAAACGGTAGGGCCAAAAGTCGCACGTGAGTTTCTCTTCAGTATCAATGTCGATTCCGCAACCATTGAGCATGTCATCCATATAATTGAAAATATTTCCTTTAAAGGAGGAAATGAAATCCAAAAACACAAATCGCTTGAACTTGATGTAGTTCAAGATGCCGACCGTTTGGATGCACTTGGAGCTATTGGCATAGCTCGTACTTTTAATTACGGAGGATTTAAAAATAGACCTTTATTCGACCCCTCGATACAGCCAAACTTAAACATGACCAAAGAGGAATATAAGGCATCAACTGCACCAACGCTCAATCATTTCTACGAAAAACTATTGCTCTTAAAAGTTAAAATGAATACCAAAACCGGTAAGCGAATCGCTGAAAACCGACATCAGTTTATGGAGATGTATCTTGATCAATTTTATGCTGAATGGGATGGTAAAAAATAAGTCAATGCACATTTGTTTCATAGTATTTATTAACTTTAATTAGTGTCCGATAAAACATTTTGCAAATGGTTAAATCCTTATGAATTAAGCGGTTCAGAAGATGTCGCCCCTCTGGGGCTTGCTTTTTATTTGATATACTTCTGCTACAAAGATGCCATCCCTAAGGGATTTTTTAGCTCCAGAGGAGCGTTATTTTTGTAGAAATCATCGTGATATGACATAAAGCTCCAGAGGAGCGACATCTAATCGGACAATAGTTATTAACTTTGTACAAAGACAAACCTTCCATCTCCTATGAAATCAATCATTTTTATTTTATTTATTGTCTCTTTTTCCTGTAAAGTGAAAGTTGTAAGCAATCCTATAAAGGCAGCTCTAAATTCTGAAAACGAAATTATCCAAAAGGTAGTGAAAGATCCCGAAACTTATGAGCTACAAATTAAATTATCAAAAATAGACAGGAAGAACGATTCTATTTTATTTGAAGATTATGAATATCGGGTCGATGATTCAACTTATTTCTATCCGGCTTCAACCGTCAAATTCCCGATTGCTCTATTAGCTTTGGAAAAGGTGGATTCGATGTCGCAAATATCAAGTGAAACTCCATATATACTTGCCGGGGATTCAATACAACACACTATAAGGGACGATATTCGGCAAATCTTTGCCGTTAGCGATAATGATGCCTTCAATCGCTTATACGAATTTTTGGGCCGGGATTATATCCAATCCAAATTGAAAAAGAAAAATATTGGTCCAATTCGGATCTCGCATCGGCTTTCAGTGCCAAATTCCACGTATCGCTATACCCGCCCCATAAGTTATTGGGAGAATGATAAGTTGATATATGTTCAGGATTCGATAACAGATTCTGAGATCGAAAATCTTCAACTTAAAAAACTACAAAAGGGCGTGGGATATTATCAAGATACTACTTTGATAAAACAACCGATGGATTTCTCGAAGAAAAATTATCTGCCAATATCAACTCTACACGAATTGATGAAACGAATCATTTTTCCTGAAAGTTTTTCTACGGATGAAACCTTCAATATAAAAATACCGGACAGGGATTTTCTTTTGAAGAGCATGCACTCTGTACCACGGGAGGTTGGCTATGATGAAAGCGAATTCTACGATAGTTATGGTAAGTTTTTTATGTACGGCGATAGCAAAGAGAGAATCCCGGATTATATAAAAATCTACAACAAAGTCGGATATGCTTATGGGTATCTCATTGATTGTTCATACATTAAGGATGAAAAAGCCAATATTGAATATATTCTGACCGCCACCATCCATGTCAATAAAAATGGGATTTTTAATGACGATACCTATGAGACCGAAACTATAGGCATTCCCTTTTTATCAAGATTGGGGGAGGAAATTCACAAGCATCTAAAACAACATAAATGAAGCTTTTACCACTTACTAACTATGGAAGAAAATTCGCATACAATTGGCACTATTTTATGGAACAGTATCTCGAACAATTTTATGCGGAATGGTATGGCGGAAAAAAATTAAAACAGTTTTAACTGACCATTTTTATATTGATCATGAAGGCCTATATTCAATTTCGGCATGGCTTTGTCCTTAAAATACTTTGATTTTGCCATTTTCACCAGATCATTGATCTGCTTCGCGATTTCGCCTTCTCCACGCATACGAGTTCCAAAACGCGAATCGTTCAAATTTCCTCCATGACAATTTTCAATCTGGTGCAATACTTTATCCGCTCTGTCTGGCATGGTTTTTTTGATCCAATCAGTAAAAATTTCGCC
>JBDSFP010000417.1:0-7707 GCA_039919415.1 Aquaticitalea sp.
TTTCGATAAGCATTTTATCTTCATTGGTCATAACAGTGGTTGCCCTACTATTTTTGCGGTGATAACCAATAATTACCTTATTATAATCCTTAAGTTTATTCATTAGGTCGCCCTTTGGAAAATTTGAAACATTATAAATATCTCCTTCGGACATTATCTCATTTAAAAACGGTACTTCATTACCATCTCCCAATTTCAGATAGGCTATTTTTTCATTGGTGCTTTTTTGCAACGGTAAAATACCTTCATCGTTTTTTATCACTGTAATTGCATTGCCAATAGCTTCTTTATATAACACTGCATTTATTTTTTCATTCAAATCGTTTATAAGTCCATTTATTTCAATGGGTCTAAAATTATTCAAACCAACTGTAAACTTAGCGGCAAGAATTTTTTTTACTGAATTTGACAATCTTTCTTCGGTTATATCATCACTATTATATGCTTCTATGATTTTCGAAATAGCTTTTGGAGCATTTTCAGATAATAAGAGTACGTCATTGCCCGCTTTAAATGCTGCTAAATCAATATCGCCAGGTTCTTTATAATTTGCGGCGCCTTTCATATTTAGAGCATCGGTATAAACAAGTCCCTTAAACTCAAGTTGGACTTTTAAAATGTTTGAAACAATAGTATGGGATAAAGAAGATGGCAACCCATCTGTGTTTTCCAAACTGGGCACATTTAAGTGTGCTACCATAACGCCGGCAAGCCCATTCTTGAACAACTCTTTGTAGGGATAGAGCTCTACAGAATCAATTCTCTTTTGAGTAAAGGAAATAGTGGGCAATGTATTGTGGGAATCTACATCTGTGTCTCCATGTCCTGGAAAATGTTTTGCACATGCCAAAATGCCCTCACTCTGTAATCCTTCTGTAAAAGCCATCGCCTTTTTTGTTACATTGACTTTGTCCTCTCCAAATGATCGGACACCTATTATAGGATTTTTGGGATTTGTATTGATATCTACGACTGGCGCAAAGTTGAGATGAATCCCCAGTCTTTTGAAATCTCTCCCAATTTGTTTCCCGATTTTTCGGATAATATCATTTTGCTCTATTGCTCCAAGAGTCATATTAAATGGATATCTTGAAGTACTGTCCAATCTCATGTTTAAACCCCATTCGCCATCAATGCCTATCAACAACGGTACCTTAGAAATAGATTGATATGTGTTTGTAAGCTTCGCTTGACGTACGGGACCGCCTTGAAAAAATATAAGACCTCCAATTTTATTATTTTTAATAAGATTTTGTATTGAATCCGTATGACTTTTATCACGATTTGAATAGGAAGCAGCCATAAATAATTGCCCTACTTTTTCTTGAAGGGACATTTTATTGTATATGCTATCGACCCATTTCGTTTTTTCGTCTAAGGTATTAGAAGGCTTGCTGGGAATCCGTACGCACGAAACCAAACTTAAAATGGATATTATAAATAGAGCCTGAAGAACTTTATTCATTTTTTTTCAAATTAAATGTATCTATTGCCTTTCTGATGCTTTTGTACTTATATAGCAACTCGTTTGCTTTTTCTTCATCAATCTGAAGTTCACTCATTATCATTCTAACGCCTCTTTTTACAAGTTTTTTATTGGAAAGTTGCATATCTACCATTTTATTACCTCTTACTCTTTCCAGTTTTATCATCACCGTTGTAGTAATCATGTTCAATACCAACTTTTGGGCTGTTCCTGCCTTCATTCTAGTGCTTCCCGTAACAAACTCAGGCCCAACAACCAATTCGATGGCATGGTCAACCTCCATAGATAACGGTGAGCTCTTATTACAAGTAATACAGCCTGTAATTATTCCATGTCTTTTCGCTTCTATAACGCCGCCAATAACATAGGGAGTTGTTCCAGATGCCGCTATCCCTATAAGAACATCATCTTTAGAAATATTATATTTCTGTAAGTCTTTCCAAGCTAGAATAGTATCGTCTTCTGCGTTTTCTACAGCCTTTCTCAGCGCAATATCACCTCCTGCTATGAGGCCAATTACCAAAGTATCCGGAACGCCGAATGTTGGTGGACATTCAGACGCATCAAGAACACCTAAACGTCCGCTTGTCCCAGCTCCTATGTAAAATAATCTGCCGCCAGATTTCATTTTTTTATAGATGACATCTACTAGTTTTTCAATAGATGGAATAGCCCTTTCAACCGTATAAGGAACAGTTATGTCTTCTTTGTTCATATTTGAGAGCAATTCGATTGTACTCATTTTTTCCAAATCATTGTAATCTGAAGCTTGTTCGGTTGTAAGCGTATTTTCCATAGTGCTTAAAATTTATCTATTTTGAATTATTTCTTTAACAAACAATGGTTCTTTTTTGGTAATCAAGTAATCAATTAACTTTCTTGATATTTTTAATTTTTGCTATTATTTTTTACAAGTAATAAACACACAATAGTTAGAGATGCATTGACAAAAATGTTCATGAATCCAAAATCAAAGTTAAACCTGCTTATAAATACATAGTTCAGGGCATAGGTTATCAAAGGCATTAAAATGCATATAAAAGGAACCGCATTATCCTTGATTTTTATTTTAGTGAAAATTCCAAATAAATAAAGCCCGAGTAAAGGTCCATAGGTATAACCGGCAACTTTAAATATGGTTGAAATTACGTCGCCTTTACTTTCTGAAAACAACATAATTATTATAAATACCAATACTGAAAACCCAAATAAAGTGCGGTTTTTTAATCGCTTTTTTTCCTTTGAACTTTTATCTTTCACATTTAAAAAATCATATGTAAAAGAGGTGGTTAAAGCTGTTAAAGCAGAATCTGCGCTAGAAAAAGAAGCTGCGGTTATCCCTAAAATAAAACTGACACTAGCAAGTATACCAAAATGATTTAAAGAAAGCAT
The DNA here is from genome assembly GCA_039919415.1 of Aquaticitalea sp. Lineage (GTDB taxonomy): Bacteria > Bacteroidota > Bacteroidia > Flavobacteriales > Flavobacteriaceae > JBPOFM01. Next base: position 2,879 of record JBDSFP010000417.1, read on the forward strand.
AGGGAATAAGGCGTCTGTATTAATGAATTTTCCATTTTCCATTTCTAATTGGATACCAAACTTTTCGGAGTACATATAAAGCATTATTCCCAAACCTAAAAACAGAAATTGAGTGATCGCCAAGAACAAGCTAAAAGTTAGAATATTTCGCTGAGCCTCTTTCTTGTTTTTACAGGTCAATGTTTTTTGCATCATGTTTTGATCTAAGCCAATCATTGCGACTGCAATTAAAACTCCAGATATAAATTGTTTAAAAAAGTTATTCCCAGAATTAAAATCCCAATCAAAGACCTTAAAATATTTGTGGTTGGTAACAGATGTGATGGTATCCGAAAAGCTTAAGTTCAAAGCATCCTTCACAATATAAATTGATATTGCAACGGCCATAAGCAAAAACAACGTTTGCAACGTATCTGTCCAAACAATAGTTTTGATTCCTGACTTATGGGTATATAACCAAATTAGGGTAAGTATAATAATTACTGTTAAAAAGAAAGGAATATGAAACGCATCAAAAACTGCATATTGCAAAATTTTTGCTGCGAGTAATAATCTTAAAGCCGCGCCAAAGGATTGTGAAATTAGAAAAAACAGAGATCCGGTTTTATATGTCTTAATTCCAAACCGTGATTCTAAGTAGGTGTATATGGAAACCAATTTTAAATCGTAATAAATAGGGACCAGGATGTAGGTTATAAATATATAGCCAACAATATTTCCAAAAACAAACTGTAAATAGTAAAAATAATTGGTACTTACCATTCCCGGTATGGACACAAAAGTAACTCCAGATAATACAGCGCCAATCATCCCAAAGGCAACAATTTGCCAAGGGGATTTTCTGTCTCCTGTATAATAGGATTCCTCACTTGAATTTTTTGAAACCAAGTGCGATATCAGCATTAACACCCCAAAATAAGATGCTATGATTATCAAAAGAAGTGTTGCATTCATTTGTATTATCTTTTTTTATTGGCTAAAAAGCATAACCATTGTACTATTTCCAAATTTAATTTATCCTGGTTTTTTTTCATTGTTGTCCGATAGCACAAAGCCATTTTTTGAAATTGTAGGTCTTCACTCGATAACAATATAGACTTTTTATCCCTTTCATTATTGTTTGCTCTTTTGTCCATAATTTTTAATACAGTGGCGCTAACTCGACAATGTTCATTTCATGCCTTTCCAGAATAGGTTGACTACCAATAAAAGATTCAAACTCTGTGTCTAAAATATCCATTACAATATCAATCCCATTTATTGGGATAAGGCGTTGTGGCACGATAACCTCATTGGCTTTATTTTTACATTTTTCCGAAAAAAGTGTAAGTATGTAAATGTTTGGATAAATTTTTCACCCAGCATCCTTTAAAAAAAATTTATGATCTATTTCTTCCAACATCTTTTCTGTATGGATTCTAGATTTCGAATAAAGGGAATACACAGAAATCCCAAAATATGGATGTTTATAATGATCTGTTTCAATCATATTATCTTGGGTGTCAAATGTGAAAACACGTTGGATGACTATGTTGGGGACTAAAAATATTTTCAAATCCAGAACTAAAAATTTCCTTAAGCTTTAGAGTGGCAGATACATAGTTAGAATTCTTGGTTTGATTATGTGCCAATAATGCTACATTACCTTCGAACGATTTTATTTGTAGATTCCTATTGGTTACTAATACATCAAGACCTGTTCCTGTTTTTTCCAAAATATTATATCTGTTTCAATTTAAATAAAGCGTGCTAATAGAAAGAGGTGAGAGTACGAAATTTTATAAAAACGATTTCTCTCACCTCAGCTACTAACTCATCTATACAAAAAATTAATTTGATCTGTATTAACGTATAAACGTGTAATAAAATTTAATTCATCTCCTTTTAAGAGTTATTCTTTATCCCACCACATTCTAGTTAATAATCCATTTCCACCTTGATTTGCAATAGCTTCCGCAACTTGGTCCGGGTTATTTAACAATTCAGAACCTGGATATGGTAATCTTCTTGGTATTTTACCACCTGTAAGTTGGTCTGCAACATCTGCAGGTACTAAAACAGGATATCCCGATCTTTTCCAGTTTGAAAATGATTCCAATCCATTTCCAAAAGTCGCCACCCAGTATTGTTCATTAATCAATTTTAATGCTTCTGCAGGCATAAATGGGTTAGCTGATAAATAAGCAGTAATCTGTGTTGATGTTATATTTACATCATGGCCATATAAAGATAGATATTCCATAGCAGCAGTTACACCTGCATTGTAGTGGGTCTCAACATTTCCACCAGCTAATCCCCAACGTTCTGCAGCTTCGGCTAACATAAACTCTACTTCTGCATACGTCTGAAAGAAAAAAGGTGCATCATAGATTATAATATCTGATCCCCCAAAAATATTAATATTGGGTTTTGAATTCGCAGCACCTCTGGTCGGATCGTTTATGTCCTGACCAAATTGTAGTGCAAAATCCGTATTTCCATCAACTGTTGAGGCCAGTACCGAAACCCGAGGGTCATTTCTATCCTTCATAAAATCCATAAAAGTTTTAGAGATTTTTATTTGAGTAGGTGCTCTTGAGGAAAAACTTTTTGTAAGCGGGTTTACATTCGGGCCTCCGTCATTTGCAGAGTTTTCATATTGAGTATATGCAATATCATCATTGCTCGTCATAACGCCACCATTAATTGCCTTCGCAGCCCATGTTTGGGCTCCTGCAATATCAACCTTTACCATACGCATAGCTAAACGTAACATTAGTGAATTGGCAAATTTTTCCCATTTTGTTGTATCACCACCAAATATCAAATCGGCGGACCCGAAAGAACTGTCGCCCCCAGAGCTTAATGTTGCGGCGGCACTTTCCAAAGTTTCTAGCATATCCTTATAAATATCGCTTTGCTTGTCATACTTGGGAAATCTTATACCTTCTAAGGACCCTTTGCCAGCTTCACTGTAAGGAATATCTCCATAAGCATCTGTAATTCGACTAAAAATAAGTACTCTTTGCACTTTTACTATAGCCAAATCTGTTGCTGCAGTAGGGCTATCGCTAGCTTCCAATTGGGCCTCCAAATCTACCACGTTTTTAACCGAAGTTTTAAATTGCTCTTCGAACAACCAATGAGTGTTTCCTTCTTTATATAAAAATGATGCATAAGATGTGTCATTAAGTTGCTGAATATTTTGCATAAAATGAATCACATTCCAAAATAAATAAGCAACATAATTACTGCCACCAGTGAATAACTGGACATAAGTTAACTTTGTTGATGGATCAAGTTGAGTTGGTTTTGTAGGATTTACGTTAAGCTCCTCAAAGCCCTTATCGCATGATCCAAATGCCATAACGATTGCTAATAAAATAAGTATTTTTTTCATTTTCTTTTTTTTTAAAATTTAATATTTACAGAAAAGCCATAGCTTTTGGTTGATGGAATTCCAAATCTTTCAATACCTTGTGAATTAAGGTTATTTAAGGCAGCTTCAGGATCCACATTGTCAATTTCTTTATAGATAAAGAATAGATTTCTACCAATTAATGAGAGTCTTAGTTCATTAATAAAAACGTTTTTTAAAATATTTTTTGGTAAAGTATAAGATAAACTTAATTCTCTGAATTTAATAAAATCTGTACTATAAACAAATTCTTCAGAAATACCCGCACTTTCTTCTCCTATACGCCCATAATATGTTCTTAAGTTTTCTGGTGCCACAGTTGTTGTAAATGGCTGACCTGTTGCATCATCGATACCTGAAACAACCAAACCTGTTTCTCGACCTTCAAGTGTTTTTTTATGCAACCCTCTTAGCGTCAATTCTCTATTAGTTCCAGAATGCACACTTCCACCAAATTTGGCATCCATTAAAAACCCAAGTGAAACATTTTTGTATGTAAATGTGTTTGAAAAACCTAATGTATAAGGTGCTACACCTTGACCCAATATCTTGTTCTCACCTTGAATAGGTCTAGGTATGCTACCGCTAATATCGTATATAATGATTCCATTTTCATCCCTCTTGTATGACGATCCATAAATTACTCCGTAGTGCTCTCCTACTATATGGGAAATTATTGCTGTTCTAGACCGTGTTTGACTATTATCAACATTAATTGGAGTATCCTTCTCATCCGTATGAAGAATTTTGCTGTCGTTATACCCAAGATTAAATGATGTATCCCATGAAAAATCTTCGGTTTTAATTGGTGTGCCACCAATCAATAATTCAACTCCCTTATTTTCCAGTTCGCCAATGTTTAATATTGCCGAGGTAAAACCAGAAGCTTGAGAAGCTGCTGCCCTTACAATATCATTAGTAGTTTTATTTTGGTAATAAGCGACATCCAGATTCAAACGGTTATTAAAAAACCTTCCCTCTAAACCAAACTCATATTCACTTTTCTGGAAGGGAATCAAATCAGGATTGGGTATGGTGTTTCCATTTAGTTGCCCAAATGATTGACCTTGAAATGAACCAGTAATTGCGTAGTCTAAGTTTAAGGCATATGCATCGTTTGCGCCACCGGCAACTTGAGCATAACTCGCTCTTAATTTGATGTAATTAAATGCCTTTGGTAAGTTTAAAGCCTCACTTAACAATAAACTACCACTTACTGACCAGTAGAAATCATTATTAGGTGTTTTTTTATCAGGAAAAGATAGGGTTGAGAACCAATCGTTTCGTCCTGTAAAGGTCAAGTAAAAGAATTTATCATAATCAAATTCAATTGAACCATATAAAGCATTTGTTTTAGTTTGGAAATAATTAAAAGTTGGTTCTGGTAAGGTGGTATTATTCAAATCTTCCAAACCAACAATTATAAAACCTC
>JBDSFP010000433.1:0-3344 GCA_039919415.1 Aquaticitalea sp.
CCGCTACAACTCTAAGCTCCAAGAATAACTCGGACCTTTTTTATATTGATAGTCTTCAGTATTAAAAGTTGGAAGACGGTAATGATGAAATTAATTTATAAGTTCAAAATTAAAACGCACCACAATATCTTCTGCGATTTTATTCTTGAATATACCCGGAATCTCAATTCCAAAATCAGAAGCCAAAACCTTAAAATTGCCTTCCATCCTGAGACCTTTTTTAGTTTTTGAAAAAGCTGCATCACATTCTTCAAAAACCCATGTGATAACACAAAGGTCAGTTCTTTTTTGCGACCAATTTAGTGGACTCGAAATTCACGATTTTAAGTCCCTTAAAACTTACTATTACGGCATCATTTTTAATGGTGACTATATCAATTTCGGAAAGTAAATAGTCTTGTGACAATGCCAATAATAGTAAACAGAAAATTATATGGGCCACATACTAAATTTCTTAATTTTTTATGAACCTTTTTGTAACAAATTGATTTTCAGATTCTAAGGTTATCAAATATATTCCTTGTGTCAGACTTGCGATATTGATTTGCAAATTTTGATTTTCATTGAAAGTTTTGGTTATAATTTGCTTGCCCAACATATCGTGGATGATAAAGTTACCGGATTGAATATGTTGCGGTAAATTTATAGTCAATGTTGTGTGCGCAGGATTGGACACAATGTTAAAGCTGTTAAACGTCTTGTCGTCAACTCCTAAACTAGTAGTTTGAACGGTTATTGTCCCGTTCATGCTTCCTGCTCCGTGTACGACGCAAAAGTAGTTGTTGGCACCAACTACTGTAAATGTATGGGAATAGGTTGTTCCGCTGCCTGTAAGAATTCCGCTATTAAAAGTCTCTACAGAACTTCCCACACTATTCTCAACGCTATGTGGTGCGGCATCTGTCCATGTCCATATCACAGTGTCACCAGGACCAATGGTTTTGTCCTGTTGCGATGTATTGGCACCTGTAAACCAATTAATATGGTAAGTCGTTTGAGCCTTTGCGCTCAGTATTCCGAAGAAAAGCGCGATTAGTAATTTTGTTTTCATGATTTAATTATTTTAAAAGGATTAATTAATAATAGTACTTTGGTCTAATTTCATTCGTTCAAGAAAGTCGTCATACCCAATGACGCGTCCCTTGATGTTTATTTTGGAATCGCTTTCCAATCTATGCGTTATACTGTCCCTGAATAGACAAAATATAATAGAGTTTAAAATTGTTTTAACATCGGTATCCGACACATTCCCTATAATCACTAACGTTTTGTTCAAATATTTTTTTCACTCGCAATGAAATCTTGTCCAAATTCCAATTTGTTGGTTTTAGCAGTCAGGGCAAATTCTGCTTTTTGAAATAAGATTCTTATGGGATTGGTAATCATAAAAGTAGATAATTATTTCAATAATTAGAAATAGTATGGTAATTTTTTTTAATGGTTCTACTTTTTTGTAAATACTGCTTTAGGGGTAGGGATGAAGCAGTTTTGACAATGATATCAATTATGAACCAGCCAACAGCAGACTTCAGGATTATTTGGGGCTTAATATTTAAGCATTATATGATAGCCATATTCCCAAAAATGTAAAGGGAACTTTTGGAGTTTCAGTATGGAATTTGCTCAATAGTGAAAATATCATAAATGCAACCTACCGATTGAGTAATGGGAATAACTTAAAGATTGAACAAAGATTTTTGAGATTGACGCCGAATTTCGTCTTACGAATATTTTTTTTATTTTTTTGAAATGAAGGAAATATTAAATTGTAATTTTATGATTACAGATTTCGATGTATGGCAATTTCAGAAACCAAAGAAAAATTTAAATTACAACATTTGCCCCATTTGATTGCCGAAACTTACAAAGCGTGGGACAAAGACGATCCTTGGCGAATGAGCGCAGTTGTTGCATATTATGCCGTTTTGGCATTGCCAGGTTTGTTAGTGATTCTCATCAATTTAGTTGGTAGTGTTTGGGGTCCCGAGATAGTGACAGGTCAATTAAATTCGCAATTGACCACAGCTGTCGGGGTCGACGCGGCTCAATCGATTCTAGAAATGATCAAGGATACTCAAGACGCTCAAAGCAATATTATTTCAACAATTATTGGTATAGCTACCCTGATTTTTGGAGCTACAGGTGTATTCTATCAACTGCAGGTGTCTTTGAACCAAATATGGAAGGTCGAGGAAATCTCGACTTTCAGCTTTAAGAAAATATTGACGGATAGAGCCAAAAGTTTCGCGTTCATATTGGTCATTGGATTCTTATTATTGGTAAGTTTTGTAGTCACTACACTTATCTCGACATTGACAGATTACATAAAAAGCATGTTTCCAGACATCATATTATATCTTCTTTACTTAGTTAACTTTATACTTTCCGTTGGCATTATTTCCACCTTGTTCGCGCTCATGTTCCAATATATGCCAGACACAAAAATTCGTTGGAAAACAGTCTGGATAGGAGCCATTCTCACGGCTTTACTCTTTGTGCTTGGTGAGTTTTTATTGGGCTTATATTTTGGTAAATCAAATCCTGGTTCAACATACGGAGCAGCGGGAAGCATTGTTTTGGTTTTGCTTTGGGTATCTTATTCCAGCCTCATATTCTTTTTCGGTGCAGAATTCACACGACAATATTCAATAGCGTATGGACATGATTCGCATTCTGAATTTAATAAGCTTCTCGATAAGATGGAGAAGGAATCAAAAGTGGACATTTCTTAAGTATTTTGAAGATTCAAGTAACTATGCAATTTAGACTATCTTTGCATGCAAATGAAATGCAGATGCACAAAGCAGGTTTTGTAAATATTATTGGGAATCCGAACGTAGGGAAATCGACCTTGATGAATGCCTTTGTTGGCGAAAAACTGTCCATTATTACTTCAAAAGCACAGACTACACGTCATCGTATTTTGGGAATCGTTAATGGAATGGATTTTCAGGTGATTCTTTCGGATACACCGGGCATCATAAAACCGGCTTATGAACTGCAGGAATCGATGATGGGCTTTGTTAAATCGGCTTTTGAAGATGCTGATGTCCTGATATATATGGTGGAGATCGGAGAGCAGGAATTGAAGGATGAAAATTTCTTCCGAAAAATTACGGGATCCAAAATCCCTGTAATATTACTTTTGAACAAAATTGATATTTCCAATCAAGAACAATTGGAACAGCAAGTGCAATTGTGGTCTGAAAAAGTTCCGAATGCTGAGATATATCCACTGTCCGCTTTACAAGGATTTAATGTCAAAGAAGTGTTTGATCGGATTATAGAACTTCTTCCAGAGTCACCACCATTCTACCCTAAAGACCAACTGACCGACAAACCTG
>JBDSFP010000436.1:0-3347 GCA_039919415.1 Aquaticitalea sp.
AGCCAAATTTTATAGGTTTTCTGTACGTGATATCCAAAACAGAGGAGAGTTTGTCTCCATATTTTGCTTGAAATCCACCCGCAGAAAAATCGACATTCTGCACCAAATCGGAATTCACAAAACTCAACCCTTCCTGTTGACCGGAACGCACCAAAAACGGTCGATATACTTCAATCTCATTAACATAGACCAAATTTTCGTCAAAATTTCCACCTCTTACAGAGTATTGAGTACTTAATTCGTTGGAGATGTTCACCCCTGGAAGTGTTTTTAAAATGTTTTCAATACCTGGTTGAGCACCTTTAATGGTCCGAATGACTTCTGGGGTAATGGTCGTGACACCATCAACAGATTGTCGAGTGTTGGCGTTAATGACGACGGTTGCAATTTGCTCCACATTCAGATCCATCACAGGATTGAACTCCACTTCCTGACCATTTTTGAGATTGAATTTTACAACGACGCGCTTATGCGACAGATGTGTAAATTCGACCGTAACTTCTGTGTCGATTGGGATTTTTAGTTCATAAAAACCATTTTCATTGGAAGTGGTACCTTGATCGCCAACCTTGATGTTAACATTCGATATGGGCATTTTAGAGTTATCTAGAATCACCCCTTTAATGGTTGCAGATTGAGAAAATCCAAATATTGGAATACAAATAAAAAGGAAGAAAGTCGTAAGTTGTTTCAAAGGTGATTCAGTTTTATTTTCTAAAAAAGGTCGCTTCAAATGTAGCACTATTTCCCACATTATCTGTCACGATCACTTTCAATTCATTTTTGGTATCTGTCACAACATTGTCATTGAAATCGAAGGTCAAGGTATTGTCCTTATATTCGTATTCCATCAAAATCCATTTGCCATTGACCGTTGCTCTATAATTGCCGATACCAGACAAATTATCGGTAATTTTTAACGTAAGATATCGATAATCGCTCAACCATTTGTCATTCTGAAAGTTGATGGGAGCAATGGTTGGTTTGGTTCGGTCCAGCACCAAAGCATAAGTGCCCAAAGCGTTGGAAGAGGCAGTCAAAATATTGTCCTTTCGTTTGGTGCTCAGATAACTTGGATATTTTTTGTAACCCAATAATTCAGCGATATATAATTGGTCTTTTTCGGAAGGATTGTAATTACTGATATCATATTGAATGGTCACGTTTTTTTGAAGTGGAATGACGTCTTTGTCCAAATACAGTGTATCGTTGTTGACCCTAAAATCGATGAAAGTATTCTCATAAAAACTCTTTGCAGGGAAAAACACCGAAACATTCTTTTCTTTCAGATTGGTAACTTGATCGGCAAATACATAATAATTTTTTTTGTTTTCGGGTTTTGTTGGAATGGAATCCGGTTTTTTGCCATTAATTGGAATGGTTACCCAGCTTTCATTACCATCAAAGTCCAAAATTCGAATTTTGTATACGGAATTGGAACCTTCCTTTACATTGATATAGCCATTGTCATCCAAATCCTTATACATAGTCAATACGTTGCCAGTTTCAACAAACAGCTTTTGGATTTTCGCCTTTTTGGTTTTCAGATATTCATAATCCAAAAAGCGATTGATTTGCCGGGATTCGACAAAGGAAAAGCGAAAAAAATCCATCTCGAACTTCTTGGTGCCATTAAAAAAGGTTTGCATACTGCTCAATCCATTTTCGTTGGCCGCCAAATCGTGCTGGTCAAAGCTCTCAATACCGAAACCAATCGTGCCAAGAGCTGTAATTTCCTCAACTTTATATTCGTTTGTTTTAGTGGGAAATACACGCAATTGCACTCTTCCATCAGAATTGTTAACAGAAGAATTTTCATCCTTTGCATAAGCAAAAACTGAAGTCAGAACGGGAGGTTTGGAATCTTTGATTTGAAGTCCAAATAACAACGGATTGATGGTGCGCTCTTGGCTATCACGAATTTCAAAATGCAAATGCGGCCCTCCGGAACCACCAGTATTTCCCGTATATGCAACCACTTCGTCTGACGAGATTTGCAATTCTTCAGCAGTTGGCGTCAGCTCTATTTCATAGCTTTCCTTTTCGTACTGCTTTACTTTGAGATAGGCTTCTATTTTTGGCGCAAAACGTGATAAATGTCCATACACAGTAGTATAACCATTAGGATGTGTTATATACAGAGCTTTCCCATATCCAAAATGGGAAATCTTGATACGGCTCACATAGCCTTCAGCGGCTGCATAAACTGTCAAGCCTTGTTTTAGTTGTGTTTTGATATCCAGACCCGAATGAAAATGATTGCTGCGCAACTCACCAAATGAACCGGCCAAAATCAAGGTTATGTCCAATGGATTTCTAAAATAATCCTGCGGATATTCCACTTGTGAAACACATAATTGAGAGAAAAGGAGGGCAATAAAAAGGTATTTCATAGTGAGTGTTGAATCGCTAAAAATATTAAAAAAGTTTTAAGTTTTAAGTATTTAAAGTGCCTAAAGTTAAAAAGTATTTAGAGTGCCTAAAGTTAAAAAGTATTTAGAGTGCCTAAAGTTATAAAGTACTTGAAGTGCCTAAAGTTAAAAAGTATTTAGAGTGCCTCAAGTTGGAAAGTATTTAGAGTGCCTAAAGTTATAAAGTACTTGAAGTGCCTCAAGTTAAAAAGTACTTAGAGTGCCTAAGGTTTAAAATTACTTAAAGTGCGTCAAGTATTGTGTACTGAAGTTAAAATGTTATCAAATTAATTTTCAGATCGAAATTTTCAATATTTAGTTAACTTTAAGTACTTAAGGCACTTTAGTGCACTCTATTACTTTTAAAATGATTTATTTTTAAATTTATTGTAAAACTATTGTGATTTTTAATTTTCGTATGTTAACTTTGTTTCATCAGTGTTGAAATTTGTAAATGAGTAAAATTGAAGATATTGTTGATTCCTTGGAGAATAAAATCAGCAAAGTGTTGCATAAACAAGAGGTTTTAAAACAAACCAATGCAAAACTTTCTGATGAATTGTCTAACTATCAGCAAAAAATAATCCAACAACAGGAAGAATTATCCTCGTGGATTGAAAAATATGAATCACTCAAGATTGCAAATTCAATGTTGGGCAGTGATGAAAACAAACGAGAAACAAAGCTCAAAATAAATGCATTAATCAAAGATATTGACCACTGTATAGCTCAATTATCGGAATAATGCAACTAAGATTCAAACATGTCTGAACAGCTAAAAATAAAGCTATCCATCGCCAACCGGGTCTATCCGTTGACGATTGCTCCTGGCCAAGAAGAGGGATTGCGAAAAGCTGCAAAGAAAATTGAAACGATGATCGGTCAGTTTGAGCAGAATTATTCTGTGAGGGATAAACAAGATGTATTGGCCATGTG
>JBDSFP010000286.1:0-8991 GCA_039919415.1 Aquaticitalea sp.
AGAAGCTATTGGTCTTTTAAACGAGTTGGCAGTATCTTCGATCAATAAAGTATTCATCGATAAAATCATCAATGATCTAAACGATATTACCGAACCGCTTCGGAAGGATATTTTATCAGCCACACGAAAAGCCTTGCGCTATGTGGTTTCTGAAAATTCTCCTATAAAAGAAACTTTAAAACAATGGATTGCATCATATCTAGCAACCCATCAACCAAAATATAGCTCGCATTTATATAGTGAATCAAAACATTCTGCCCTGACCATTCAGGAAGTGAAACCTATTTATGATGCTTCAAGCGAAGAAGTGGATGGACGAGTGGTAATACGTGAAAACTTTGATGCCATTTTCAGCAAATATCCAGAAGTATTGATATTTGGTGAAGATTCAGGATTTATTGGTGATGTCAACCAAGGGCTGGAAGGTTTGCAGGAAAAATATGGGGTTTTACGAGTTGCGGATGTCGGCATTCGCGAAGCGACAATCATTGGACAAGGGATTGGAATGGCCATGCGTGGCTTGAGACCAATTGCGGAGATCCAATATTTGGATTATATTCTGTATGCCCTTCAAATTATGAGTGATGATCTTGCCACCTTACAATACCGAACGAAAGGCCGACAAAAAGCGCCTTTGATTATTCGCACGCGTGGGCACAGATTGGAAGGCATTTGGCATTCTGGTTCGCAGCTGGGAGGCGTTATCAATTTGCTGCGTGGCATTCACGTTTTGGTACCTCGCAATATGACAAAAGCCGCAGGATTTTATAACACCTTGATGGAAAGCGACAATCCTGCCTTGGTCGTGGAATGTTTGAACGGTTATCGATTAAAAGAAACTTTGCCTGCCAACCTTGGGGAGTTCAAAACTCCTTTGGGCGTGGTGGAGACACTTAAGGAAGGAACTGATATCACCTTGGTAAGTTATGGTTCTACCCTACGTTTGGTAGAACAAGCCGCTAAAGAACTGCAGGAAGTGGGAATTGATGTCGAAGTTATCGATGTGCAATCGCTGTTGCCTTTTGATTTGAACCATGACATTGCAAAAAGTGTAGAAAAGACCAATCGACTGATGGTCATCGATGAAGATGTATCCGGTGGTGCTTCCGCCTATATTCTCAATGAAATCATCAATACACAAAGTGCGTATAAATTTCTGGACAGCCAGCCCAAAACTTTGACGGCACGGCCACACCGACCAGCCTATGGAACGGATGGGGATTATTTCTCAAAACCTTCTGTTGAAGATATTTTTGAGGCTGTTTATAATGTGATGTATGAGGTTAATCCAACGGATTATCCGAAGTTGAGATGAGCTGGGAGAACAAAGTTCAAAAACTGAGTTTTTATCATTCGTTAATACGTGAATTAACAAAGGACATTGCAAATTAAACTAAACATAAAAAAAGCCAAACCCCATCGTCTGGAATTTGGCTTTTTTCTTTTAATCAATTTTGACTAGAACACTTGCTAGTTGCAATTACGCAGTTTGCTCCGCATGTTTGCCTTCATAGATCTCTTCTACCAACTTTTTGTTAAAGGCTGGTAAATCTTTTGGAGAACGGCTTGTGACCAAACCTTCATCAACTACGACTTCTTCATCTACCCAATTGGCTCCGGCATTGATCATATCAGTTTTAATCGAATTATAAGAGGTCAATTTTCTGCCTTTCACGACATCTGCTTCTGCCAATAACCAAGGTCCATGACAAATGGCTGCAACAGGTTTGTGGTTTTCAAAAAATGATTTCACAAACTTGACCGCTGTTTGGTTTCTTCTTAATTTATCAGGATTGATAACACCTCCTGGAAGCATCAGCGCATTGTAATCAGATTGATTGACCTGATCCAACGTTTTATCCACTCTATAAGCTTTACCCCAATTGCCATCAGCCCATGATTTAATTTCGCCCGAGTCCTCAGAAATGATGTGCACTTCTGCCCCTGCATCTTCCAAAGCTTTTTTAGGGTCTCTCAATTCGCTTTCTTCAAATCCGTTGGTTGCCAAGATGGCGACTTTCTTTTTGCTTAAATTTTCCATTGTATTTAGGTTTTTTATATTAATAATTCATTTACCCTAAAATACAAATCTTAAATTACAGAAAAGAATGTACAACGGACTTTAACCTAACATTAATAGGTTCTGTTAAAGGTTCTTAATTTTTCAAAAAGGAGAGAAGAATTTATTTTATCGACTACTTAAAAATCCTTACGATTAATTCCTTAAGCAAATCGCCCTGTGAGACCGCATTAGCACCAACGCCTTTGCTTTTCACATCAAACTCCCGTAAAGTTCCGATGACTGCACTTACCTTTTTCATTGGGAAATTGTGAGCAGCCGTAATATATTCATTGACAAAATAAGGATTGATTTTTAAAGAGGACGCTACATTGCGTGGCGATTTATCAATCAGCCCATGAAAGTGCAATAGTTGTGAAAAGAAATTGAACACCAAAGACACTGTGACCACCATGGGATTGTCCCTTGGGTTATCGGCAAAATACTTAACAATTTGTTGTGCTTTTAAAATATTGCGTTCTCCAATCGCTTTGCGAAGTTCGAAGTTGTTATAATCCTTACTGATGCCAATGTTGTCCTCAATATGTTGGGCGGTTATCTGTGTACCTTCGGGCAAGACGATTTTAAGTTTTTCCAACTCATTATTGATTTTACTTAAATCGGTTCCCAAAAACTCGACCAACATTTGTGCAGCTTTTGGAGCAATCGAATAATTTTGACCGGACAACACTCTGCGTATCCACTCGCCTACCTGATTTTCATACAATTTTTTGCTCTCGTAAACGACACCACTTTTCTGTAAAGTTTTATAAAGTGTTTTCCGCTTGTCTATGGTCTTGTATTTGTAGTTGAGCACTAAAATGGTGGATGATTGTGGCTGTTTGGCATAATCCGCCAACTTTTCAATGTTTCGCGATAAATCCTGGGCTTCCTTTACTATCACTACTTGATACTCCGCCATCATTGGGTAGCGTTTGGCATTGCTTATCACCTCTTCAACTGTGACATCCCTTCCATATAACACCATTTGGTTGAAACTTTTTTCTTCTTCCGGCAACACATTTTTTTCGATATAAGATGAAATTTGGTCTATATAATATGGTTCTTCACCCATAAGGAAATAAATGGGCTTCAACTTTTTGTTTTTAATGTCGGCAACTAATTGTTTGATCTCGTCCAAGGTGGTAAAAATTCAAAATGAAAGCACCAAATTCCAAAAAAATCGTTCCATAATTGGAATTTGGGATTTGATTATTGGAATTTTATCTTTTGAAAGTTAACTTTGGAATATTCTAAACAATCAATGGTGCAAGAACTCAACTTTCCAAAGTATCCGTTTCGCTTCAAAAATAGCGAAAATAAAATTTCCATCTTCGATACCATTCGCAAAAGATTCGTGATTTTACAACCTGAGGAATGGGTTCGCCAGCATTGTGTAGAATTTCTGCTGAAAGAAAAAAAATATCCAAAGACGCTCATCAATGTTGAAAAGGAATTGGTCATCAATCAACTGAAAAAAAGATATGACATCGTCGTGTTCAACCCAAATGGTAGCATCCATCTCATTGTAGAATGTAAAGCCCCGAATATCTTTATAAATCAAAATACCTTTGACCAGATTGCCCGATACAATCTGTCACTTAAAGCCACTTATTTAATGGTCACCAACGGAATTAATCACTATTATTGCCAAATGGATTTTGAAGAAGAAAGATATCAGTTCCTTAAAGACATCCCGGATTATAGTTCGCAGTAGACAGTGTTCAACCCCGAAGTTTCAGGACTGATAAGTCAATTAGTGAAAATTCGTGTAATTCGTGTAATTCGTGTAATTCGTATAATTCGTATAATTCGTGTAAAAATATTATTCGTGTCAAAATGTAATTCGTGACTAAAATAGCAATCGTCATACTAAATTGGAACGGAAAGTCATTATTGGAAACCTTTCTACCCTCCGTCATGGTCAATTCCCAAGAAGCAGACATATACGTAGCGGACAATAATTCCACCGATGACTCCGTAGCTTTTGTAAAATCCAATTTTCCCACAGTTCATATCATCAAAAACGATGACAATTATGGCTATGCAATCGGATATAATGAAGCATTGAAGCAAATAAACGCAGAGATTTATTGTTTGCTGAATAGTGATGTGGAAGTCTCACCAAATTGGCTTACTCCTATTATTGACATTTTTCAACGAGATCCCAATACAGCAATCATACAACCAAAACTATTGGATTATCACAATAAAACCCTTTTCGAATATGCGGGCGCTGCCGGTGGTTTTTTAGATAAATATGGCTATCCCTATTGTAGAGGACGGATTTTCGAGACCATCGAAGAAGATCATGGTCAATACAGTACTAACTGTAACATTTTCTGGGCTTCAGGTGCATGTTTCTTCATTAGAAGTAAAGTATATAAAGAATTGAATGGTTTTGATGAGGCTTACTTTGCGCATTTTGAGGAAATAGATTTGTGCTGGCGCGCTTTCAATTTAGGTTACCAAACCAAATATATCGGAACTTCCACTGTGTACCATGTAGGTGGTGCCACCTTAAAAAATATTGATCCCAAGAAGACTTATCTCAATTTCAGGAATAGTTTATTTACCACTACCAAAAACGCAAAAGGAAATTTATTTTTATTGATTGTCACACGTCTGCTTTTGGATGGACTTGCAGCAACAAAATTTTTATTTGAATTTAAATTTGCACATTTTCTCTCCATATTAAAAGCGCACTTAAGTTATTATATTCATCTTCCCAAACTCCTAAAGCAACGCAAAACCTTTTTGAAGAAACCTAATTATTATCAAATTGGGTCGATAATATGGGCTTATTTCATCAATAAAAAGAAGACCTTCAATAGTTTATAACTTTTGTTAAAATTTTTGTTAATACCGTTGAATGCAATTGTTTTTTGTATATTTTTGAAATGTTAAAATTTTTAAATATTTAATCACGACAACTATGAAAAAACTAATTTTATTGAGTGCGTTTTCACTATTGGTTTTGAGCTCATGTGTATCTAAAAAACAATACACAGATCTTCAAGCAAAACAAAAAGAAACACAAGATTTATTGAACACCGCAACTGTTAAATTGAATAGTTGTTTATCAGACAAAGCTGCATCTGATGCAAGACTGGCTGGTTTGCAAGAGCAATTGGCAGACATGAGAAGTACCAATCAAGATTTGATCAACACAAAAGGTAATTTGACAACCTTGACACAAAAAGGTGCTGAAAACCTTGAGAAATCCTTGGAGAGCTTAAAAGAGAAAGATTTAAAAATCACTCGTTTGCAAGAGGCCTTAACACGCAAAGATAGTGTGACACTTGCCATTGTGACAAGCTTAAAAAGTGGTGTCGGTTTGAACGACCCAGACATCCAAATCAATGTGGAAAAAGGTGTTGTGTATATCTCCATTGCTGACAAATTGTTATTCCAAAGCGGTAGCTATAACGTAACTAGTAGAGCAAAGGAAATTTTGGGAAAAGTTGCAACTGTTGTTAACGGCAAACCTGACTTCGAATGTATGGTCGAAGGTCATACTGACAACGTACCTTTTAAAAGTGGTGTCTTGTTAGACAACTGGGATTTGAGCGTGAAACGTGCAACATCCATTGTAAGAGTTCTTGAAGATTTAGGAGTAAATCCTAAACAATTGATTGCGGCTGGACGTGCTGATTATGTGCCTTTGGTACCTAATGATTCTGCAGAAAACAGAGCTACCAACAGACGTACTCGTATTGTGGTATTGCCAAAAATCGATCAGTTCTATGAAATGGTTGAAAAAGAAATGAAAGCCCTTGAAGGTAAAAAATAATTCCGTTCGGATATAAATTAAAGAAACCCAATCGATAGGATTGGGTTTTTTTTTGCCTAATTTGGTACAAATTCCCTCGCAAGAAAACAGTCAAAAATTTTATACATTGAAAATTACCATGGATATTTGTGCCATTGAAACTTCAACAAATGACCATTCAACTTAAACAACGCATTGCCTTAAGTACTATCTTTTTACTAACTGGATTCTGTTTTGCCAGTTGGGCGTCAAGAATCCCGACCATTAAAAGCATTTATAGTCTTAACGATGCTGAATTGGGAAATCTTTTATTGACCCTACCCATCAGTTCGTTGATAGGATTACCGATTTCTGGTTGGTTGGTATCTCGATTTGACAGTCGCAAACCTTTAATGGTCGCCTTCATTTTGATCAGTGTCGCATTGGCGCTTATTGGTTTGTCCAATTCAATATGGATGCTAGTGGTTGCCGTGTTTATTTTTTCATTTTGTATGCGAATTCTGAATATCTCAATGAATACCCAATCCATTACAGTTCAAAAAAGTTTTACAAAAAGAATCATCGGTTCTTTCCACGGACTATGGAGTTCTGGTGGATTGTTAGGCGTTGGGTTCTCAACTTTGATGGTAAAAAACGATGTGTCCATACAACACCATTTAATCTTTGCATCAAGTATATCTTTGATTTTTGGCTGTTTTGCTTATCCCTTTCTTTTGAAAAACGACAAATCTCCACATGGTAACAAGTTAATCATTGGAAGGCCAGACAAACAGATTATGCTTCTGGGGATTTTGGTCTTTTTTGCGGCAGTATGCGAAGGTGGCATTTTTGATTGGAGCGGGGTCTATTTTAAAGAAGTTGTAAAGATAGAACTGTTCACTCTTGGCTATCTTATTTTTATGGTATTCATGGCTTTGTCACGATTTTTTTCTGATAAACTAATTGAAATCTTGGGAATGAAACGTATGTATATTATAAGTTCATCATTGATATCTATAGGAATTTTAACGCTTATTATATTTCCGTATTTCTGGCCTTGTATTCTTGGATTAAGTATTACTGGCATTGGAGTTGCGGCCATCTTCCCAATGACCTTTATGTTGGCTGGAATGTCCAAAAAATATTCACCAGGAATGGCCATTTCAATAGTTGCCACTTACGCGATAGTTGGGATGTTGGTGGGGCCTCCACTAATTGGTTATATCGCCCATGCTTTCAATTTGAAAGTGGCCTTTGTAATATTTCTGATTTCAGGACTGATGTTAATTCCAATATCTCTAAAATTTTTCAAGCAGCAAAATGACACGGATTAAAAAATCTCCAAACTCCCTTTGCCTTCCCTTATAATCACCGGCTTTTCCCCAGAAAGGTCGATAACCGTGGACGCATGATTGTCTCCATAACCCCCATCAATTACCAAATCCACGAGTTTGTCCCATTTTTCGAGAATCAATTCCGGATCTGTTGTGTATTCAATGATTTCATCCTCATCATGGATTGAGGTCGAAATGATGGGATTACCCAATTGGCGGACGATTTCAAGCGCAATATTATTATTGGGAATACGAATACCCACGGTCTTTTTCTTTTTGAATGGATGAGGCAAAGTACTTGCTCCCGGAAGAATAAAAGTGTAAGGTCCAGGCAAGGCGCGCTTCAGTATTTTAAAAGTCGCGGTGTCTATTTGTTTCACATAATCGCTCAAATTGCTCAAATCATGACAAACGAAAGAAAAATTTGACTTTTCAAGTTTTACGCCCTTTATCAGTGCAATACGCTCCAAAGCCTTCATATTGGTAATATCACAGCCAAGCCCATAGACTGTATCGGTTGGATAGATGATCAAGCCTCCTTTCTGAAGGACTTTAATGACTTTTCTTATTTCCTTCGGATTTGGATTTTCTTCGTAAAGTTTTATAAATTCAGCCATAATAAGTATCTTGAAAAATACGTTTACAATGTAAATATTATTTTTAGTATGATCGCCCTAAAATCTTTTTTCCTATGCCTCATTGTGGTTTCTGCAATTTCATGCAGCAAAAATACCGAAAACCAGAATCCAACATTGGACACTTCACAATATTATGAGGAACTGAACATTTCCTATGGTAACGACAGCGACCAAAAGTTTGATTTGTATTTACCTTCAAATCGAACTATCGACACGAAAGTTTTAATATTGATTCATGGTGGAGGCTGGTCCAGTGGCGATAAAGTTGATATGAACGGTTTCAGGGACATCATCCGTCAGGATTTGCCAAATATGGTGATTGTGAACATCAATTACAGATTGGCGGATGAAAACCATAACCCATTCCCAATGCAGATTGATGACATCACATCCGTAATCAATTATTTAAAATCAATCGATGACGACTATGTGTTTTCTGATAATTATGGTTTTGTGGGTGTGAGTGCAGGAGCGCATTTATCAATGCTTTGGTCTTACGCTTTTGATTCCGATAACAATTCAAAAATGGTCTGCAGCATCGTAGGTCCAACTAATTTCACTGATTCAGCATATTTAAATAGTTCCGATACAAATATTCAAGCCCTCATGGATTTGTATGGGGTGGATGCCACCACCGGATTCTTGGAAGAAGTGAGTCCTTATCACCGAGCTACAGCTTCCTCTCCACCAACAATTTTATTCTACGGAGGTCAAGATCCGTTGGTACCAACGACCCAAGGTACAGATATGAGAGATAAATTAAATGAACTCGGAGTAACGAACGAATTCACCTTATATCCAAACGCCGGTCACGGTTGGGTGGGCATTGAACTTCTCGATACTTGGTTAAAATTGAAATTGTTTACACAGACACATCTTGAATAATGATTATCGATTATTGACTACAAAATTCCAATAAAAAAATACCAAATTCCAATATTGGAATACGGAATTGGGAATGTCCAAAAAGATTGGAACTTTAAATTTTGAATATTTAATATAGAACTAACTACCCCAAAACATCCAATTTCGCAAATCTTAACAATAACTTTTTAACACCGCCATGTTCGAAATTGATTTCGGCTTTAGTGTCGGCTCCAACTCCTTCGATTTTTAGGACTTCACCCTTCCCAAAGCGCATATGTTCCACAACGTTTCCCACTGCCAGTTTACCATAAAACAAGTTGACTTTCGAGCTTCCGAGAGATT
>JBDSFP010000483.1:0-5053 GCA_039919415.1 Aquaticitalea sp.
AGCCAAAGTGATATTCGCGATTTGGTGGCGCGAAATGGGTGGCTTACAGTGTATCCAGATTTTAATGAACAATATACTGAAGTGACCAACCGGGTCTTGGATATGTCCGCTAATCTTGAATTGATCAAAGATCTGAAAATTGATTTGACGGGAAGCAGAACCTATTCCAAAAACTTAACAGAAAATTTCAATGCTCCAGACCTTGACGGAGATGGCTTGAGCGATACTTATAATTCGCTGATTCGAAATAGTTTTGGCAACTTCAATATCTCAACAGCATTGATCAAAACCGCGTTTGGCCAAAGTGATGAAACAGGTTCGGTCGCATTCGATGATTTCAGGGACAACCGTTTGGTGGTTGCCAATCGATTGGCAAGAGAGTTTTATGGCAACAATAATTATGCAGTCGATGCGGAAGGTTATCCAATGGGCTTTGGCAAAAATAGCCAGAGAGTCTTATTGCCATCATTTTTATCGGCTTATGAAGGTGTCAATCCCGATCATGTAAAATTGGGCGCTTTCAGGGATATTCCAATTCCTAATTGGCAAATTAAATATACAGGTTTGATGCGCTTGGCTTGGTTCAAAAAGAATTTCAAACGCTTTTCTTTGACTCATGGTTACAGATCGAGCTACACCATCAATCAGTTTAGGACCAATTTGGACTATACTGCTGGCAATCCAACCTTGGACTATGCTTCACAAAATCCAGTATCGTTAGATCAATCGGGAAATTATAAAAATGAAAATCTTTATAGCAATATCAATTTGGAGGAGCAGTTCAGTCCCTTGGTACGTATTGATTTTGAGATGAAAAACTCCGTGAAGATTTTGACGGAAATCAAGAAAGACAGAATCCTATCCTTAAGTTTTGACAATAATCTGTTAACCGAAATCCAAGGTAAGGAATATATCATTGGACTGGGTTATCGTATCAAGGACGTTAGAATCCGAGCGAAATTGGCGGGTCCTGGCCAGATCATCAAAAGCGATCTGAATATGTCGGCGGATATTTCATTGCGAGACAATAAAACCATTATTAGATATCTCGATTTGGAAAATAATCAGGTGACTTCGGGCCAGACCATTTGGGGATTGAAGTACAAGGCCGATTACGCCTTTAGCAAGAACCTGACAGGGATATTCTATTTTGATTATACCTTTTCGGAATATGCCATCTCCACGGCGTTTCCGCAAACGACTATTCGTTCTGGAATTACATTGAGATATAATTTCGGAAATTAATTTTGAATTAAAAGG
Source organism: Aquaticitalea sp. (assembly GCA_039919415.1). Classification (GTDB taxonomy): domain Bacteria; phylum Bacteroidota; class Bacteroidia; order Flavobacteriales; family Flavobacteriaceae; genus JBPOFM01. The sequence continues at coordinate 1,261 of JBDSFP010000483.1, forward strand.
TTTTAAAAAGTACCTTTGTTAAAACAAAAAATCATCAAAAAAATGAATATACCTTCCGACTTAAAATACACAAAGGATCATGAATGGATCCGACTTGATGGCGACATTGCGACCGTCGGAGTGACCGATTTTGCACAAGGGGAATTGGGCGATATTGTATATGTAGAAGTAGAAACGGTTGACGAAACGATGGAAGCCGAGGCAATTTTCGGTACCGTCGAAGCCGTTAAAACGGTTTCTGATTTGTTTTTACCTCTTTCTGGAGAGATCATTGAATTCAACACGGCATTGGAGGACCAACCGGAAAAAGTAAATACGGATCCGTATGGAGATGGTTGGATGATAAAAATAAAATGTTCTGACCTTTCCCAAATGGATGGCCTGCTTTCCGCTGAAGATTATAAAAACTTGATTGGTGCATAAATATTTGGCATTGGCTATTGCGGTGGGCTATACTATTTTTCTCACTATTTTAAGTCTTATCAGTATTCAACACATGCCCAAACTGGGTTCTACCTTTGATGATAAGATTTATCATTTTGGAGCATATATCGTGATGACTCTTGTCTGGTACAATTTCTTTAAACGAACGGGCCAAAAATTAAAAATTATTTTTTCAGCAATCATAGCACTTACCTATGGCATAATTGTTGAGGTGTTACAAGGAACATTTACAACCTACAGAACTGAAGATATCATGGATGTTTTTGCGAATAGTGTTGGGGTTTTAATGGCCGTCGCACTAATTCTGGTATTTCAGAAATATAAAGTTAAATTAGATTAATCATTTTGCTTTTTTAACAATTTATTGGTTATTTTAGCATTACTTAAAACCACATAACACATGGAACCTAAAAAAAATCTGAAATCAGACGTGAGTAGAAACAGCTCAAGCTATTTTGCTGTGGGTCTGGCATTGATGATGTTATTGACCTATATGGCCATTAACTATAAATCCTATGACAAATCCGATTTGGATTTGGGACAGGTGCAAATGGATCAGGAACTGGATGAAGAAGTGCCGATCACGCAACAAGAATTGACGCCTCCGCCACCTCCGCCACCGCCACCAGCGATTCCAGAAGAAATTAAGGTTGTTGAGGATGAGAAGGACGTAGAGGAAACAGTCATTAAATCTACCGAGACCAGTCAAGAAGAAAAAATCGTGAAGGTAGAAGAGGTAAAGGTTAAGGAAGTTGAAGATGATAATATAGAAATCCCTTTCTCGGTCATTGAGAACGTGCCTGTGTTCCCAGGTTGTGAAAAAGAAAAAAACAATGATGCCAAAAAGCAATGTATGTCTGATAAAATCAGTGAGTTTGTGAATAAAAAATTCAATACGGAATTGGCTGGCGATCTGGGACTTTCGGGAAAACAACGTATTAGTGTGATGTTTAAAATTGATAGAAACGGAGATATTACCAGTATTCAGGCAAGAGCTCCACACCCGGGATTGGAAAAAGAAGCAAAACGTGTCATCGGTTTGCTACCTAAAATGCTGCCTGGAAAACAAAGAGGCAAGGCCGTAACTGTGCCTTATTCATTGCCGATTTTATTCCAAGTTCAGGACTAAAAAATATTTTTTATAATATTTAAATCCCATCTGATGATTTTCAGATGGGATTTTTGTTTTTGGTATGTTTATTGAGATTCCTTCAATGAATTAACATTTTATATGACTGCTATTATGAAAGATTTACACAACATTGAAAAGAGCTTTCTAAAGCATGAAGAAATTAGCGAAATATCCAAAAAGAAGGATGTCAACCTGAAAAATAATTCATCACTATATTTTCAGATTGGTTTGATCTTATGCTTGTTGGGAACCTATGGTCTTTTTGAAATGAATTTTAAAAGTACAATGCATGATGTCGCAATTAACAAACCATGGGAGGAACCACCTATGATTTATGTGGTGGCGCCAAAACCTATACCAAAGGACGACGTGAAGCAAAACGTAACACACAAACGAATTGCAGTTCTTGCGGATAAACCGCCGATAATAGTAGACAATAATAATCCGATAGAGCCGATTGACATTATAGTGCCGGAAAGTTTCCCAAATGATTTACCTAGAACTCCTGTTGTGTCAAATCCAAATACATCTGTGATTCCTTTGAATAAGCCTTTCAATATGAAAGATGTTGAAAAAGTGCCAATTTTTCCTGGCTGTGAATCGGCAAAGAATAACGCGGAACGAATGGCCTGTATGTCTGAAAAATTGACGAAGCTTATTCAGAAAAAATTCAATACCGATTTGGCTGCAGAATTGGGTCTGGCAGGAATCCAAAAAATCCAGGTGCAATTTACTATTGATAATAGAGGACATGTGACTGAGATCAAAACACGTTCGCCCTATTCACAATTGGAAAAGGAAGCTGCACGAGTGGTCAGTAAAATACCAGTGATGACTCCCGGAATGCAACGGGACACACCAGTTGCTGTGGTTTATCTTCTACCCATTGCGTTTCAAGTTCATTAATCCATAAAAACATAGTAGGATTAAAACCGTTATCTTCCAACGATAACGGTTTTTTAGTGTTCTCATTTTTGAAAAAAATAGTATCTTTCGCCTGTTAAAAAGGTTGCTGCCATCTTATGAAGAACTTCTTCCTATTCGTCTTTATCTGCTTTTATATCACTGGATTTTCCCAAAACATAGGTACGTACGATAAACCCCCTGTTTTTCCGGATTGTGAATCGCAACCCATTGAAAATTTAAAGAGCTGTTTCAACAATAAGATCAATCAATACATCTTTGAAAACTTTAAGGTGGCACAAATCGTTGTCGATGAAGGTTACAAAGGTGATGTCACAGTTCTTTTTGAAGTGGACAAGGAAGGCAGCATCAAGTTGATGTATGTCGAAGCGGTTTATGAGCAATTGAAAGAAGAGACCCAGCGTGTTTTTAATGGTTTGCCCAAAGTGGAACCAGCCACCTATAATGGAAATCCAACTTATATCCAATATTCCCTTGGCATTAAAATTCCTTTGATAAATCCTGCCACCATTGAAAATGATACCGAAAAACTACAAGAGTCTGTAAAACCATTCAAGGATTTGAATGAAACAGTTTCCAAAGAATACGACAGTATCAATAAAAGTATTGTCAAATATGAAGACTTGGAATACAGCAGCCAATTGAATATTCCCTTCACTCATCACTATTATGCACGATTTGATGGCCAAATGAATGGCTTGGGAACCAACAGCCATACCGCAGTAAAGCCCTTTGTGTATGAAGACGTGGCTAAATATTACGATTTTAAAGCAGAGATAAAAGCACTCGTCAAAGGAACTGACGAATGGTGGTCCCGGAAATTATGGGACGAACATTTGGTACAAGTTCAGGGCAAGGACTTTTGGTTTACTTTAGATCCTGTGTTTGATTTGCAAATTGGGAAGGATACCGAAGCAGATTTCAACAGCACTTATAATAATACACGCGGCATCTATGTTCAAGGGGGATTGGGTAAAAAATTCAATTTTTCGGCCTCTGTGTATGAGAGCCAAGGTCGTTTTGCGCAATATTATAATACGTATGCCTACAGTTTAAAGACCGCGAGCGATCCGGCGATTGTACCGGGACGTGGCATTGCCAAAAGATTTAAGGATGGTGGTTTTGATTATCCTGTTGCCGAAGGGTATTTGTCGTATGCACCTGTTAAGTTCATCAACATCCAATTTGGTCATGGCAAGAATTTTATTGGTGATGGCTATCGTTCATTGTTGCAGAGTGATGTGGCGAGTCCCTATCCTTACATCAAACTGAACACAATGTTTTGGAAAATCA
>JBDSFP010000497.1:0-6111 GCA_039919415.1 Aquaticitalea sp.
CAGCAGCGGCATTGCGTTGTTCATAAACCGGTTCGCTTAAATTGATTGTTTTATTTTTTGGATTGTAATTGTCAGTCAATTGTCCTTTCGCAGAAATCACCTGAACATCACGAATACCATTATCTGCCAGCATCTTTTCGGCAATTTCCTTACCGCTCATGCCATTGCGCAGTTGTATTTTTGAGTATTTTGCGAACTTTCGTTTCAATTGGTTGCTGACCAACCAACTTATGAGAGCGATACCACCAATCAGTATCCAATAGCCCATTCCTAATCCAGCCATATTTTTAGAGTTTTAAATTTGTATTAAAGATAACAAAAAGTACGCCAATTTGAGGTTAGGAAATTTTGTCATATACTAATGGTCATTGCGAGCATAGCGCGGCAATCTTTTGTTGGAAGAGATAATACTTTATGAAAGAACCATATCATAAATTGACGGAAGGGAATTGACCACCTCGACTTCTGTTTCATCTCGGAAACAGAAGCCACTCCTCCTTAAAAAAAGGAAGAGAATTTATTAATTAATTATTCATCCATTAATTTTACTGAAGTTGCTTCAAATCGGTCTCCAACTATTTGGCCAGTAACTTCCGCTTTTCTAACTGCTTCGCAGAATCCTGTGTCTTTATCATGGGCATCACCAAAATCGTCAATATCCGCTCCATCCACAAAATAGGATTTACCATCGATTCGGACGGCCAAATCACATCCATCTTGAGATGTCAGTCCTAATTGACATTGGCCACAAGACAGTTCGACGATTTGTTTTTTCTCGTTTTTACAAGAGAAACATGTAAAAAGAGCACAAATAATTAGTAGTTTTTTCATAATTCATAATTTATTAAACAGATTGCCCCGCTGCACTCTCAATGATGTTATCCAACAATATTAACAATTTTTCCAGGAACGATGATGACTTTTTTTGGCGTTCTTCCTTGCAATTGCTCTTGGGTTTTTTCGTTGGCCATAACGGCTTTTTCTATTTCTTCAGAACTCAAATCCAATGGCAATTCCATGGTAAATTTCATTTTTCCGTTGAAGGAAATTGGGTAATTCTTGCTGCTTTCCACTAAATATTTTTCATCATATTTTGGAAATGGCGCTGTAGAAATCGATTCGGATTGACCCAATTGCCGCCACAATTCTTCAGCGATATGCGGTGCATAAGGCGATAGCAAAATCAACAAAGGTTCTAAAATTTCTTTACTCGTGCATTTTTGGGCTGTCAATTCGTTGCAGGCAATCATAAAGGTTGAAACTGAGGTGTTGAAGGAGAAATTTTCAATGTCTTCTTCTACTTTTTTGATGGTTTTGTGAAGCGTTTTTAAATTGTTAGCAGTTGGCTTTGTGTCATTAACATTCAGACCATTTTTTCCAACATACAATTTCCAGAATTTTTTGAGGAAACCATGTACGCCTGTAATTCCCGCAGTATTCCACGGTTTATATTGCTCCAGTGGGCCGAGGAACATTTCGTAGAGTCTTAAGCTGTCGGCTCCGTAATCTTTTACGATTTGGTCTGGATTGACGACATTGTATTTGGATTTGGACATTTTTTCGACTTCGCGGGATACTTTAAATACTCCATCTTCTTCAGTTAAAAATTTAGCATTCTCGAATTCTGGTCGCCATTTTTTAAAGCCATCCAAATCTAACTCATCTGAAGAATTAACGAAAGACACGTCAACATGTCTATCCATAAATCCAAACTCAATTTTACCATCACCAATTAATTTACCGACTTTTTTTGAAATCTTATGGTCAAATTGAATTTGTATTATTTTTTTTTTAAATTCGGTATTAATTTCATTATCATTATTTAAATATTTCTTTACAATTTCAAAAGAAACTATAACAATTTGATAGTCAACTTTAGAGTCATGCTCAAAACGAGGCATTAATTCATAGAATTTAGCACTCGTCCCCAAAATCATCCCTTGGTTAATCAGTTTTTTTGCAAACTCATCCACAGGCACCAAGCCCAAATCAAACATAAACTTCTGCCAAAAACGGGCATAGAGCAAATGTCCTGTGGCATGCTCGCTTCCGCCAATGTATAAATCAACTTGTTTCCAATAATTGACGGCTTCCTGTGAGAAGATTTCTTGGTCATTATGTGAATCCATGTATCTGTTGAAATATTGAGAACTTCCCGCCCAACCTGGCATCGTATTTAACTCCAAAGGAAATATTGTTTTGTGGTCAATCAACTCATTACTGATCACTAAACACTGCTTTGTATCCCAAGCCCAAACATTGGCGTTGCCCAAAGGTGGTTCGCCAGTTTCGGTTGGCAAGTATTTTTCCACTTCTGGTAAGGTAATTGGTAAATGTTGTGTTTCAATCATCTGCGGCATTCCATTCACATAATAAACTGGAAATGGTTCGCCCCAATAACGTTGTCTGCTAAAGACTGCATCACGCAATCGGTAATTGGTCTTGCCTTTACCTTGTCCCAGTATTTCGAGTTCTGCAATTGCTTTTTTAGTGGCTTTTTTATAATCCAATCCATTGAGAAAATCGGAATTGGCAATGACCACATTATCTTTTGATCCATAAGCTTCTTCCGAAATGTCAACATCCTTAAAAATATTTGGAATCGGAATATTGAAATGTTTGGCAAAATCATAATCGCGTTGGTCGCCACAAGGCACAGACATCACCGCGCCTGTTCCGTAGCCAGCCAATACGTAATCACCAATCCAAATTGGGATTGGTTCTTTGGTGAATGGATGTTCGGCATAAGCTCCTGTAAACGCTCCAGAAATTGTTTTGACGTCTGCCATCCGATCACGTTCGCTGCGTTTTGTGGTGGCTTCGATGTAGGCTTCAACTTCGTTTTTCTGATCTTGTGTTGTGATTTCAGCAACCAATTCATGTTCAGGTGCCAAGGTCATAAATGACACTCCAAAAATCGTATCAGGTCTGGTGGTAAAGACAGGAATTCTGAATTCTGAATTCTGAATTCTGAACTCGACCTCTGCTCCAACCGATTTTCCAATCCAGTTGCGCTGAATTTCCTTAAGAGATTCCGTCCATTCCAACGCTTCTCTATTATAATCAATTCCGTTTAGCAAACGTTCAGCATATGCCGAAATCCGCATACTCCATTGGGTCATTTTTTTTCGGACAACTGGATGGCCTCCACGTTCGGAGACGCCATTGATAATTTCGTCATTTGCCAAAACCGTTCCCAGAGCTGCACACCAATTGACTTCTGTCTCTGCTAAATAAGTTAGGCGATATTTTAATAGAATTTCCTGTTGTTTCTCAGATGAAAAGTCACTCCATTCTGATGCTGAAAAAGTTGGGATGTCATTGTCGCATGCAGCATTAACACTTGCATTTCCATCTGAAGAGAATATCGATTTTAAGGTTTCAACGGATTCTGCTTTATTGGTTTTATTGTTGTACCAAGATTCAAATAATTGAATGAAAATCCATTGTGTCCATTTGTAATAACTAGGGTCGGAGGTTCGCACTTCTCTGCTCCAATCAAAGGAAAACCCGATTTGGTCCAACTGACGACGATAGGTTTTGATGTTTTCTTCGGTCGTCAAGGCTGGATGCTGACCTGTTTGAATCGCATACTGTTCGGCGGGCAATCCAAAACTATCATAACCTTGCGGATGCAATACATTAAAGCCTTTGTGTCGTTTGTAGCGTGCATAAATATCCGAAGCGATGTAACCTAACGGATGTCCAACGTGCAAGCCTGCGCCACTTGGATACGGGAACATATCCAACACATAATATTTTGGTTTATCGCTGTGGTTGGAAGCTTTGAACGTTTGGTGTTCTGCCCAATATTTCTGCCATTTGGCTTCTATGTCGTTGAAATGGTATTGCATTGATATACAAAATTATTACTGGCCGTCGCGAAAAAAATTCCAATTTCAATCAAAAGATTGCTTCGTCCTTTGTCCTCGCAATGACGATTAAAGGGCAAATTTAAACTTATTATAACACTATTGAAATTTAAACGTTGTAAACCTGAACAGAACAGAATTCTTTTATATTTTTACAGCATCAACTAAATTTCGCATGAGTTCATCGTTTGACAGATATCAAAAACGCAAGTTAATTTCCTCATATTTTTCAGTCGTCATCAGTATTGCCTTGGTGCTTTTTCTATTGGGTTGTCTTGGACTACTGGTTTTGAATGCCAAAAAAATCGCCGATCATTTTAAGGAACAAGTGGTAATGACGATTTATCTTAACGATACTGCTAAGGAAGTTGAAGTCAATCAACTTGAGAAAAGTCTAGCAATGGCAGAATACACCAAAAGTACCCATTACGTTTCCAAAGAGGAAGCAGCCGAATCCATGAAAGCCGAAACCGGCGAGGATTTTATGGATTTTGTGGGCTATAACCCTTTGCAAAACTCAATTGACGTGCATTTGAAGGCGGACTTTGTGACTACCGAAACTTTGTCTTCAATTACTGAAGAATTAGCGGGTAAAAAGTTCATCGAGGAAATCCGTTATGACAACGATTTGGTGGAATTGATGAACGACAATGTCAAGAAAATCACATTTTGGGTCTTGGTCATCAGTGCCATTTTTACCTTGATAGCTGTGTTGTTGATTAACAGTTCCATTCGTTTGGCTGTCTATTCGAAACGATTTATTATCAAAACAATGCAAATGGTTGGCGCGACCAAAACATTTATAAGACGTCCTTTTGTCTTCAAAAGTGTGCAATTGGGAATCATTGGTGCCATAGTGGCGATGTTGGGCATGGCAATTGTGCTGTATAATCTCAACCAAACCTTCCCAGAATTGGAATTGATTAAAAGTCCAGTTCTTATTGTTGTCTTGTTTATCTCCATTTTCTTACTTGGTATTTTCATTACATGGATCAGTACTTTTATCGCAACGCAACGTTTCTTGAATTTAAAAACCGATGCATTATATTATTAGACTTTTAGAGGTCGTTAACATTAATCATTTAAATAAAACCTTTACTTTGCTAGGTCATTTTTAAAACATAATCATGGGAGAACAAAAACGTAAAGAAGACGCAAAAAGCGATTTTATCTTCGGAAAGAAAAACTATAAATTCATGTTGATTGGTTTTACCTTGATTGCTTTGGGCTTCATTTTGATGGCTGGTGGAGGAAGTGACGACCCTAATGTTTTTGATGAATCCATCTTCAGTTGGAGACGTATTCGATTGGCACCAACACTCATTTTGATTGGGTTTGGCATTGAAGTATTTGCGATTTTGTTGACTCCGAAAAAAGATTAAATTCCAATGGAAAAATTCTAAATTTCAATTGTTTCCTGAAGGTATTTGGTCCCGACGCTTCGGGATGGAATTTGAATTTTAAATAGTTTTAGTTTATGAATTTAGTCGACGCCATCGTCCTTGCCATCATTGAAGGATTAACGGAATATCTGCCTGTTTCTTCAACAGGGCACATGATTATCGCTTCGTCATTCATGAGGATCGCGAGTGATGATTTCACCAAACTTTTTACTATTGTCATACAACTTGGAGCTATTTTAGCAGTTGTTGTTTTGTATTGGAAACGCTTTTTCCAAAGTTTTGATTTTTATTTTAAATTGTTGGTCGCATTCATTCCCGCAGTTGTATTTGGATTGTTGTTGAATGATTTTATTGATGAACTTTTGGAAAGTCCACTAACCGTTGCGGTCACTTTGATTCTTGGAGGAATCATTCTTTTGAAAGTGGACGACTGGTTCAAAAGCAACGAAATTGAAGATCCCGATCATCCCGAGGCACATACCAAAATAAGTTATTTAACGGCGTTGAAAATTGGATTTTTTCAAGTGTTGGCAATGATTCCCGGAACTTCTAGAAGTGGAGCGACTATTGTTGGAGGTTTGACTCAAAAGTTAAACAGAAAAACAGCCGCTGAATTCTCATTCTTTTTGGCGGTTCCAACCATGTTCGGTGCAACTGCTAAAAAAGGTTATGACTATTACAAAGCAGGTTTCGAACTCTCCGGCGACCAAATCAATTATTTGATTGTTGGGAATATCATCGCATTTGTCGTCGCACTCATTGCCATTAAATCCTTCATCGGGTATTTGAGTAAACACGGATTTAAAATTTTTGGATACTATCGCATCATCCTTGGC
>JBDSFP010000295.1:0-5115 GCA_039919415.1 Aquaticitalea sp.
CATTCAGTTAGCAGATTTGGAATTTGGAATTTAGAATTTGGAATTTGGAATTTGGAATTTGGAATTTGGAATTTGGAATTTGGAATTTGGAATTTGTCCATTATAAAGTTAGTTTTACAGAAATTGACAACAATGGGATTTTTAGATAAAATGAAAACAGCGTTTGGGACTGCGAAAACCAATGAAGAAATTCACGACAGCAGTTATGTGGAAAATATCATCAATTCGGTTGAAAACAGTCCTTTTGCGGTTTCCAAAAGCAATGTCTTATATGGTGGCAACAATGAACTTGCGGGGTATCATTATTTTCAAACGGTTATTATAGGAACTTTAAAATTGAAAACACATCAAGGTGCAAAAATGGCAATTTTGGGAGATGATTTTACATTGGATATAAATTCGGATATGTTGGAATTGGAATCTGAAATTTCAAATCAATCGAACACGTATGTTACGAAAATAGAGTTTGAAATTGATAAAGATGACATTCCGAAACTCTTAAAATCAAAAATAAATTCATTGGAGTTTTTCGCAAAAAAAGAAAATATCAAATTCTTTATTACTGAAATTAGTGATGAGGAGGAATGATTTTAAATAGTAATGATTAGCAAGTAACGATCGTTGTTATTACAAAATAGCTATTTGATTTTCTAGCTTTATATTGAATGCGATAATTTGAAGGCCTTCTCTGTTTTTTTGAATTTTCTTTTTTTCTCATAATTTTGTATAACAAACAAGCGTCCTGATAGGACACTCGTTTTTATATTTAAAGATTTCAGCTCTAATTTTTAGTTTTTTGGTCTTAGAACTCTTATAGGATCTTTAGGTTGCGGTATCAATTTTACTTCTTGGGTTTTTAATAATTCCAAGGCCACATCAACTGCTTTTTCCAATTGTGGATCGTGACCCTCAATCACCGATTTTGCATCTTGTTCTACCATAATATCAGGAGAAACGCCTTTATTCTCAACGTCCCACTCTCCCTTTATATTATAGAAACCGCCACGAGGGGCCGTGATGGAACCACCATCTATGAGCGATGGAACATCCCAAATTCCAACAAGTCCTCCCCAAGTATTTGTACCAACAAGCGGTCCAATTTTACGCATCTTAAACATATAAGGAAGCATATCTCCACCCGAGCCTGCCATTTCATTGATGAGCATTACTTTTGGTCCCCAGATTCCTGCATTGGGTGCCGTAAATGCTTGTTTGTCTCCAGTAGGGTTGTTAAAATAACCAAGAAGTTCTCTAGAAAGCAGATCTGTGATATAATCAGCAATTTGTCCTCCATGATTAAAACGTTCGTCGATGATGGCTCCTTTTTTGTCCTTTTGTGCGAAATAATAACGATTGAAATTAGTATAGCCGCCTTCACCAGTATTTGGTAACCACACATACGCCAGCTTACCATTGGAAAGTTCATCAACTTTTCTTCTGTTCGTTTCCACCCAGTCTTGTTGACGCAGATTATATTCACTATTGACAGGAATCACTGTAAATTCTTTCGCATCCTTCAAATCAGGTACGCTATTTATGGAAATTGCAATTTGTTTTCCTGCTGTTTGCGCAAAATAGGAATATAGATTAGTGTCTGTGTTCAACGGAACACCATTGACTGCCAATAAATAATCCCCAGGCTTAATGTTTAAACCAGGTCCACTCAACGGGGCGCTCAAATCAGAATTCCAACTTTCGCCGGTATAGATTTTCTTAATTCGATACTTCCCATTTTCGATGGAAAAATCTGCACCAAGCAAGCCTATGGGTACCTCATCAACTTCAGGATAATCTCCCCCTCCAACAAAGGAATGGCCAATGGAAGTTTCACCTCCAAAAATATCCAATACATAATTAAGGTCTGACCGATGCTTCACATAATCTACCCACGAAGCATATGTTTTATTTGCCCAATCCATATCCAGCCCGTGAACATTTTTGACATAGAAAAAATCGCGCTGATATCGCCATGCTTCCCTGAACATTTGCTTCCATTCCAAAATCGGGTCAACATTTATTTCAACATCGGCAATATTTAAACTTTCTTTCTCCATATCAGGTTTTTCGGACACTTTTGAGATTACAAATTGATTGCTTTGGGTTACATATAAATATTTCTCTCCTTCAGCAGCTATCTCAAAACTTGAGATGCCCTCGAGCACCTGTTCTGATTCACGTGTTTCCAATGTGAATCGATGGAGCCTAAGTCCATCCTCATTTGGCACCTGTTCTGTATAAAGTATCACACCTTCCTTTGCAGCTGCCAATTGTACATAGGATTTTGAGAGAAGTGGTAAGGCTATGATGCGTTGTTGAATTCCTTCAAAATCAATTTTTACAGGTTCGATTTTCTTTTTAGATTCATTATCTTCACTAGCATCACTCTTCTTGTTTTTGGATTTGATATTATCAGTTTCTTTTGCCTTTTCTTTTTCTGCCATTTCATCATCACTTTCAGGAATTAGGGGAGAAGTTGTTTCTTTTGACAGCACAGCCATATATATAGAACTTGTAACAGGATGGCCATAAGATGACATATCCAGCCAGCCCACATTCAGACCGTAATCTGTACTTGCTGTAAAATAAATATATTTACCACTTTTGTCCCAAGCAGGAGTTTTGCAATTCGCCATGGCATCTGTGATTTGAAAAGACTTTTTCTGGTCCAATGAATAAATAAATATCGAGGAATATTCATTAGTTAATCTTTTTGTATACGCTATCCATTTAGAGTCTGGTGACCACTCTCCATAAATAACGTGTTCGGGATGGGTAAATCCTTCAGTTGCAATCTCGGTGAATTTACCGGAACTTACCTCTACGATCCATAAGGTTCTATTTTCATTATAAAAACTTATGTATTTTGAATCAGGAGACCATGAAGGCTCATAATAGAATGTTGGATTTTCAATGGCAATTTTCTTTTTGGTTCTTCCATATTGATCTGAAATGACGAGTTGATATTCGCCGCCCTCATCAGAAAACCAGCTTACGCTTTGACCATCTGGAGACCAAGCTACGGCCCTATCTGCAATGCCCTGACTATTGGAAATGTTTCTTACATCTCCTTTTTCAGCAGGAATAGTAAAAATATCTCCTCTTCCTGACACAGCAATACGTTTTCCGTTTGGAGAAATGGCTACAGACTCAATATATTTTTCAATTTTACTCCAATTAGGTCGCGTCCATGGAAAATCACCGGTTACATTAATTGTAAGCTTGACAGGCTCTTTTGAACCATTGGCCAATGTATATAGATATCCTCCATTTTCGAAAATAAGTGTTGCTTCATCTCCCTCCAGATTCTTGCAATCAAATTCTTTAAAGAAGGTTACCTGTTGAACTGTTTTATTTTGGATATCATAGGCCCATATATTCATTCCGTAATCGCGATCGGAAAGAAAGTAGATCATGTTACCCATCCAAACAGGATCTATGTCCCTGCTATTCTCCCAAGGAAGCTTCTGTGTTGTAAAGGTTTTTAAATCAAAGATTCGAAGAGGATTATTTTGTCCTCCCCGGTAATTTCTGAATTCCTTCTCCCAAGGAGAAACCTGTTCATAAACAAATTGCAATCCATCCGGGGAGAATTTGCCATTGGCAGCCCTAGGTAAATCAAAAGGGGTTGCGTTGCCGCCTTCGGTCGAAATTTCCCATAATTGATCTGGATCGGGATAAGGTGCGTTTTTGCGACCAGAAGTAAACATAACTTTTGATCCATCATTGGACCATCCCGTTACCATATCAACTCCAGGATGCCACGTCAACCTTTTTGGGTCGCCTCCAGAAATGGAAACTATATATACATCCATATTTCCGTCGTACTCACCCGTAAAAGCAAGGGATTGGCCATCTGGAGAGAAATGCGGATTTGCTTCGACACCATCAAAAGCTGTGATTCTTTTAACATTGGAACCATCATTATTTGCCACCCAAATATCACCTGCATATACGACTGAAATTTTATCATGGCTTATTGAAGGGCTTCTTAGCAATCTGGTTTCTTGAGCAATAGCTTGTGAACCTGTCAGTATAATACAAAAGTAAAAGAGTGTCGAAAAGATAAATGATTTATTCATATTGGCTGATTTTAAATTTATTGCAAAGTGATTGTATTAGCAACTTGATTGGGTTATCACAAACATAAATTAAAATTCAGTCGTGGTTAACAAATACTGCCTAGAATTTTTATAATTATCCGAAGAAACGAAGACCGTATTTGAAGACTGCCGACTGAAGACTACAGACTGAACACCGAAGACTGCCTACTGCCAACTGAACACTGAACACTAATTAGCCACTTCACTGATAAACTTAATGCGGTACAAACGCAATTCCTCATCGTCATAATCGCCATCAAACTCATCTATCGCATCATCGATCTTGTCCGTTTTGGATTCCATAAAATAATCATGGATTTCTTCCTGTTGGTCTTCATCGAGAATTTCATCAATCCAATAACTGATGTTCAATTTGGTTCCGGAAAAGACGATGGCTTCCAGTTCCTTGATAAATTCCTTCATTTTCATGCCTTTGGCTTTGGCAATATCATCCAAAGGTAATTTCCTGTCCACATTTTGGATGATATATAACTTGAGAGCCGAATTGGAACCTGTGGTTTTTACAACCAGATCATCAGGTCGCTCAATGTCATTTTCCTCAACATACTGCGCAATCAGGTCGATGAAATCCTTGCCATATTTCTTGGCCTTACCATCTCCCACACCATGGACATTGCTCAATTCATCCAAGGTTATCGGATATTTTAGCGCCATATCTTCCAACGAAGGATCCTGAAAAATCACAAATGGAGGCACACCGAGTTTTTTGGCATTACGCTTTCTCAAATCCTTTAGCATACTCATTAACCGTTCATCGGCAACACCTCCTTCGCCACGGGAAGCAGTGATGATGCCGTCATCAGAGCCCTCGTCAAAAATGTGATCTTCCGTCATCATGAAGGATTCTGGGGATTTCATATAAGCTCTACCTTCTTCCGATAAACGTAATACACCATAAGTCTCAATATCTTTTTTCAACAATCCCGCGACCAGCACCTGGCGAATCAAGGCCATCCAATACCGCTTATCCCGATCCTCGCCGATTCCAAAAAAA
>JBDSFP010000029.1:0-3462 GCA_039919415.1 Aquaticitalea sp.
AAAATTACGGTTCACATCCACATTCAATTCCGCTGAAAACGAAAAAGTCTTTAAATCATCATATTCGATTCCGTAAGAATTACCGAATTGAAAATCCTCGGTGGCGTCGTTCAACACCGGATTTGACAAGTATAAGGCCTTGTTTCTATCGGCAATGTAACGAGTATTGATATTGTAACTCATGCTGTTGGAAACTTTGCCTTTGAGGCCAGCATATAAATTGTATTGTTGGTCGGTCGGTGTAATGAACAAGGTTGGCGACACAAACGGATTCTCGCTCGCGAAATTCTCATACGAATTCTGAATCAAGCCCCCTGTAAGTCCACCATAGGCAATCACCAATTCATCCACCAATCGATAGCTGGCAGTAATATTTGGATAAATGTAAAACTTGTTTTTGCCGGCTTCGGTATCGTTCAAATAGACTAAATTAACTCCTAGGTTTAATGTAAGATCATCCTGTGTCAATTTATATTGTGGGGCAATCCCAAAATGGATATTTCCGTATTTCAATTCATCCTTTGTGAAATAATTTCTGTCAAAGGAACCTCCCAAATAATCAAGCGTCACTTTCGTGGAAAAAACCTCATCATTGATGGGGACATCCACATCGCCTTTGACCACAAATCTATTTTCGGAAGACTTTTGGTTGTCGCCAAAATGACGAAAACGAACTGACACTTGTTTAAAATAGCTGTCCTCAAATCTTATCTTGCCTCCCAAATTTCCACCAATGAAGGAATGTCCAACATCCAAGGTATCGGAGGTGGTTCGGTCAAATCTGGGCTGTGGCAAACCATACCAGTGATAATTTTTAAACAATCCGCCACCATCTACTGACCAAGAATAATCCCGTTCTTTTTTGGTGTAGTTGGCATTTAAGTTGATATCAATGAATCCATCCTCAGTCAACAGATTATTGATCCCACCACTTGAGGAATGATGGCTCAAATAGCCGCCGACGGTCTCTCCCCTGCCCAATTCATGGTTCAAATAGACTTCACCCAAAATCGTGGAATAATTGCCCACGCCAAGCGACGCATAGTTTTCATACAATTTTTCTTGCTTCGCTTTATTGACCGTTGCTGCCGTGCCTTTGGCTGGTGTAAAGGTGGACGCTACAGGAATGGAGAAAATATTGTATTTTATCTCCTTTTTGGTGGTGGTTGTCTCATCATCCAAAGCTGGGATTTCCTTGATTTTAAAGGCATCGGAAATCGTTGGGGTGTATGGTTTGACAACTGTTACCACTTCTGGGTCCAAGGTGTCTTTCGTTCTCTCTTGGGCGAAACCAGACACACTTGATAATACGAGTAATATTATAATATATTTAAATTGATTCAACATTTTAATACTTTGATTATTAGACTCCTAAAATATTATGCTTCAATTGAAAAAAAGGCATTCCATCATGATCCCGAAATTTCGGGACTGTCTTCGCAGGAACTAGTTTTCTGTCGTGATTGACGAATTGGTTTTTGCTTCTTCTTTTTTTATGTTGTTGAGCTCGGTTCTTGCTTCGGCGACGACATCGTCGAATTCCGCGAAATTCTTGATGACACTTTCCAAAATGTAGGTGGCTTGAAAAGCATCTTTTAAGGCATAGAAATTCTTCGCCATGACGACCAAACCTTTGGCACTAAAATATTTGTAACTTGAATAATCCTTTGCCAATTTTTGAATGACGGTATTGGACGCTTCATATTTACCTTCTTTGTTCTTGAAATAACCATTGTAAAATAAAGCTTCGGCCGCCAAGGACCCTGTGGCAATTTTTTCTACTTCGGCATAGGCAGTTTTTGCTTTCTCCATGTTTGCAGTATTAATTGCAGAACGTGCAATGATGATCTGTGCATCGCTTTTCACTTTATTATCCAATTTTGAATTTGCCAGGACTTTTTCAGCATAGTTTTCAGCATCTTTATAATTGTCCAATTGATAATAGGCATTCATCAAATTGGATTGTGCGTAAAGGATGTTCTGTGGATAATCGGCTTCTGCTTCCAAGCGTTTTAATAAAGGCAGCGCTTTGTTCCATTGGGAAGCGTTAAGATAGGTTTCAGATAATTTGACCAAAGATTGCTCGGTATATTCGCCTTTTGGTTTGTTGACGACGAATTCGTAATGCGATTGGGCATTTTCCGGGAGGTCTTTTTTGGAATATAATTGCGCTACATAGAAATGTGCTTTTAAAGCACTGATACCATTCGGAAATTCATTCAAATACTTGTTGAATTGTTTGATGGCATTGTCGGTATTGCCATCCAAATATTGTTTTTCGGCAGCGAGATAGGTGGTGTTGTCCAGATCGGCATCGGTAACGTTGACGTAATCCAAGGTTTTGACCCAGGCGGCGTATTCATCCACGCGACCCAAATCGATGTAAATCAATCTTGCAGTGGAAACTGCCTGAATGGCTTCTTCTGAACTCGGAAAATCTTTTGCCACTTTTTTAAACTTGGTCAAGGCTTGGTCGTTTTGGCTGGCGTTGTAATGCACCAAACCTTGTCTCAACAATGATTTTGGCACAAAGACGCTGGTTTTATATTCGTTGTTCATACGGTCATACATTGCCATTGCCTTGTCATTTTGGCTTGCCTTCACATAGGAATTTGCCAACTCATACATGGCATCATCACGCAAGGCTGATTTATTGTAACTATCAATAAAACTGTTCAATTCCTGAACTTTCGTATTGCCTTTGCCAATGTAGCCATAACTCATCGCTTTTTGGAAGGCTGCATAATCCGTTTCAATCTCATTTATGGCAATTGCTTTTTCGTAGGAAGTTATGGCGTCTTGATACTCACTGGAAACAAAATAACCATCTCCCAAACGCAAATAGGCATCGTTCAAACGGAGTTTGTCGTCTTTTCTATTGTCGATGAAACTCTTGAACAATTCAGTGGCTTTTGGATAATTTTTCTGTTTGAAATAGGTATATGCCAAATTGTAATCTAAATTTTTAAATTCAGCAGTTGAGGCTTCTTCCGGCTGCTGCTGGAATTGTTTGAAACCATTCAAAGCATCACTGAAATTACCGAGAACGTAATCAGTTTCGGCTTTCCAGAAAGTTGCCCTTGCGGTAAATTTTGAATCGCGAGGTTCTCTCAAGGATTTCTCGAACATTTTTTTTGCTTCTGAATAGCTACCTTCATTATAAATTTCAATACCACGGTAGAAAGTAACTTTTTGATAAGCAGCTTTGTTTTCTACACTGGATTTTCCTTCCAACAATTTTAAGGCCTCACCATAATTTTTTGAGGTGATATAGGAATCAATCAATAAGGTTTCAATTACTTCGCGAACAGCTGTTTTGGGATATTTGTCCAAATAATTTGTGAGCACTTGAGGGACGGATTGGTATGGATTCCCAATTTCGTAGCTTATTTTGGCGTAATTTAAATAGGCATCCTCTTGGATTTTTAGGTCGTAATCCATTTGGGAAGCGTTGCGGAAAGC
>JBDSFP010000066.1:0-8899 GCA_039919415.1 Aquaticitalea sp.
TCCCGAAACCGACCGAATGACTTTGACTGAAGTACGACGGAATATTCTGGAACAGACCCAAATTTTCAAAAGCGACGATTTGCTTCCTGTACCTTGTAATCCCGATGCTTTGGTCATGGGTTACGCGCTGAAATTGGGAAAAGAAGTATTTCCTTTGACACGCTACATCAACCCAAATGATTTATTGGACAACAGCAAAAATACCATCGTTTACGAACAGGACGAAATGCTCCATGGCAAAATGATTGAATTATTCAGCACGGGAAATTCGGTGGAAGTTGCAGAAGAAACCTTAAAATCAATCATGTGCTGTTTGCCTAATATCGATGCTCCAAATTTGGGTTATGACAATCTCTTCCGGGTCATTATCATGCAATTTATCGATGCTTATAATTTTGACGTGAGATCCATCAAAAAATCTTGCGTTCATATAGTGGACAAGGATTATAAAATTATTCCGTTTGAAACGATGAATCTGTTTTATCGGGACGAAAAAAAGGAGTATCTAAAAATCTTACAACAAGAAATCTTATAAATATGTCGGATATAAATTTAGATGGATTGACTATCGTCATTATACTTATTGTGTGTATTGTTCCATCTTTAATAATGGCTCTTATTGGTGGGATACTGGCTTATAATAAAAAAAGAAAAGCTAGTAAAATTTTTTTTATTTTGGCAACCGTTTACCTTATAATCAGTTTGGGATTTGCGGAACTATCGTGATTTCATAATTCCTTTTAAAATCTGTTCTTATGAATGTATTACTAATAATGGATCAAGATTACACGGGAGTCATTTTTGTCGTATTGGGGATTATGTTTGGATTGCCATTGATATTGGCCATCATCGGTTTAAGAAATCGAAAAAAAAATCCAAAAGCATCCAAAGTTCTTTTTATAGTTGCCGGCGTTTACTTATTGATAAGTTTGGGGATCTGTGGCAGTATGATGATGTAATCTTA
Organism: Aquaticitalea sp.; assembly: GCA_039919415.1. Classification (GTDB taxonomy): domain Bacteria; phylum Bacteroidota; class Bacteroidia; order Flavobacteriales; family Flavobacteriaceae; genus JBPOFM01. The sequence goes on from JBDSFP010000066.1 coordinate 965, forward strand.
AAGGACTTTGGATTTTATAATCCATATACGAAAGCTACAGGAAAAATAATTAATACCTAATAATTAAATGAATTTTGAAGGTGAATTCATGTTTTGTTTTTAGCATAATATGTTTGATGAGATGCGTACAGAACCTCACAGGTTTTGAAAACCTGTGAGTTCTTACCAAGCTTTATTTGAAATTAATTATGATTATGAGTTGGATTAATTTTTGAGTCAGAAGCTAAAAGCCCTTCCCCTCGGGAATACTGATATTTATCGCGAGGGATGGGCTTCTTTAGAATTTCAAATTCGCCTCAATTTGCTTTCCGCTTCTATTCACCACTACTTTGGTACTATCGCCTTCTTTAAAAACCGATAAAGCTCTCATGTAGGCATAAATATCGGTCACAGTACTGTCGCCTAATTTTACAACCACATCGCCTTTTTGCAGTCCTGCTTTTTGAGCTGGTCTGTCGTCGCTCACGCCATCGATGCGCATGCCCTTTCCATCATACATATAATCTGGAATTACGCCCAAAGTCACTTTAAATCTTGGGGCATCGTCGCTTTCGTTTTTAGTTTTTCTGAAAGTCAGTTTTCCTGCCTTGTTCAAATCGGAAATGACCTCAAAAATATAATTGGAAACAGCTTCCATCCCAACATAATTCAACTTATCGGCATCATCTGTCGGTTTATGATAATCTTCGTGCTGACCTGTAAAAAAATGAAGCACAGGAATGTCGTTTAAATAAAACGATGTATGGTCGGAAGGTCCAACCCCAGATTCATTCTCGATCAATTTAAAACGTTTATTGGCAGCATAAAGAACTTGCTTAAAACGGGGCGAGGTTCCCACGCCATAGACTGCCAAAGTGCTGTCTGGTTTTAAACGACCGACCATATCCATGTTGATCATGTAATTAGTTTTTTTAAGGTCCATCGTAGGATGCTTTACAAAATAATTGGAACCCAACAAGCCTTCTTCTTCGCCTGAAAATGCGATGAACAGATAATTGTTCTTTTTGTTAGAGTTTTTCAGTTTTTTCACCAAATCAAGGAGCACTGCCACGCCACTGGCATTATCATCCGCACCATTATGGATTTGCTTTTTTTCACCTCTGTACAAAGAATTTTCACCACCATAGCCCAAATGATCATAATGCGCACCAATCACAATGGTATTTTCGGCTTGATTGTCGATAAATCCCAGAACGTTGGTGCCAGTGACTGTGCTATCCTGAGTGGTTGAGGTGTATTTCACTTCAGCATGAGGATCTGTTTTTGGTTTAAAACTAAACGTTTGATAAAACCCGTTGGTACCTTTGGATTTCAGTCCCAATTCAACAAAACGTTTGGAGATATACTCGGCAGCATCGTGCTCGCCATGCGAACCTGTCTCCCTACCTTCAAAATTGTCATTTGCCAATATAGAAACATCATCTTTAAGTTTGTTCTTGTTCTCATTGACTTTTTTGCAACTGGTAAAAACTATCAAAAAAAGTAATGTGATAACGATTTTCATCATGATAAATAGTAGTTTTGAACAAAAATAATACTATTTCACATCATGAAGAAGGTCTTCTTTCTATTAATCACACTTTCAATCGTTTCCTGCAAGGACAAAAAGGAGTCTAATGCCAATGCATCCAATTCAGAAGAAACCACTGTTTCCGATTCATTATTATTTCCTGGAGAAAAGCATTTTAAATCCATCAGGCAAATAACCTTTGGTGGTGACAATGCCGAAGCTTATTGGAGTTTTGACGATAGACTGATTGTATTCCAATCCAACAACAAACAATGGAGTGTAAACTGTGACCAAATGTTCTTGATGAATGTCGGCGAAACCTTTGAAAACAAAATACCGCCCATGGTCAGTTCTGGAAAAGGACGCACCACCTGTTCCTATTTTTTACCAGACAACAAGCATATTATTTATGCTTCCACCCAATTGGGCGGTGAACAGTGTCCTGAAACGCCATTGAAAAAGGAGGGCAAATATATTTGGCCCATTTATGACACCTATGATATTTTTGTGGCGGATTTACAGGGCAACATCACGGGTCAATTGACCAACGAAATAGGTTATGATGCTGAACCTACGGTATCTCCAAAAGGCGATAAAATCGTGTTTACCTCAACCAGAAATGGCGATATTGATCTCTACACGATGAACCCTGATGGGAGTGATGTAAAACAAATAACCTTTGAATTAGGCTATGATGGAGGTGCTTTCTTTTCACCAGATGGCACAAAAATTATTTTCCGTTCCTCAAGACCTAAAAGTGAAAGCGAAATCACCGAATACAAACAATTATTGAGCGAAGGCTTGGTGCAACCTACAGAGATGGAATTGTACGTTTGCAATGCCGATGGAAGCGAATTGCGCCAAATAACTAATCTTGGGAACGCCAATTGGAGCCCGTTTTTTCTCGCGGATGGCGAACGTGTGATTTTTTCCTCCAACTTTGAGTCCGAACGAGGATTTCCTTTTGATCTTTATATGATTGATCTGGATGGTAAAAACTTGGAACGAGTGACCTTTGGCAATGCTTTCAATGCCTTTCCTGTGTTCTCAAATGACGGCAAGAAATTGATTTTCTCCTCCAACCGCAATAATGGTGGCGGTCACGATACCAATTTGTTTATTGCAGAGTGGCAAGATTAATTGCCCTTTTTCTCTAAACGATCGGTTTCTTCCTGCTCTTTTGTGTGTTGGTTGGTTTCCAGGTTGGTATTTCCAAACTTATACCGGAAACCCAATTTGACGTAACGGCTATCGAAATCAAAAGATGAAAAATTGGATTGATTCAAATACCTCGTCCTGACATCAAAATCCTGCTGATTGAAAAGATCGGTAGCACTTAAAGAAATCGTGCCTTTTTTTTTGAACACGCTCTTTGAAATTGACATATCAGAGGAAAGTGCAGCTGACACTTCTTCAAAGCCGTTGAGGTTTTTACCGTAATAAACAATTTTAAAATTGGCATTCAAACTTTTATCCTTCAAAAACGAAAAATCGTTGCTCAACTGGGTAAAATTGACCCAAAGTTCTTTGTTGATGGAATTGTTTTCAAATACACCTTCATTTTTTTGGTTAAAAAAAGAAATCAAAACATAAACTGACCAATTGGATACTACATCAAAATATGTTTCGAAATCAAAGCCGTATTCCGTCGTTTGATCAAAATTGAGAGAAGCATAGGTGATGGTATTGTTTTCATTGTCTTGAAGCGGCAATTGAAAAATATTATCATGTTGAACTTTATAATATGTTTCAACGGTGAAAATTTTGAAAAGCGTGGAACCAATAACAAATTTGTCAGTTAAAATGGGTTTAAGGTTCGGGTTTCCGGATACGATTGTAAAATCATTCAGATAAAACTTAAACGGGTTCAGGTCTTGGTAAGCCGGTCTCTCAATAATGCGTTTGTAATTGGTGTACAATGAAAAATTATCAGTGAATTTATAGCTCAAACTTGCTGTTGGAAACCAATCCAAATACGATTGTTTATTTTGATTGTCAATAATTGCCGAAACACCTTTGGAGTCCGTATATTCTGCCCTAATTCCGGCAATCAAACTTAACTTCTCCCAATCTTTGGAATAATTAGCGTAAGCAGCATTAATATTTTCTTTATAATCAAAATCGTTTGTATTGTTGACGTCCACTGTTTCCTCGCCATTTTCAATGTCAAATTGCGCAATGTCGCTGTTGTTCTCAATGGTTGAGGTTTTCAATCCTGTTTCGAAAGTTGAATCTTCTCCAATGGGTAGCACATAATCTGCCTGTGTGGTGTAAATTTTAGTGTCTTGATTATTGTCTGTTCGATAGGCAGTCGTTTGAATGAAAGCATCGTTTGCATCAAAATAATTGCTCGTCACATTTTGATTTCGACTGTAATCATAGGTGGTAAAGTGGGCATTTGCAGAGAGTTTTTCGCCTGATTTATTGAATTGGTGCGCAAAATCCAAGTCAAATCCCAAGTTGTATTTGTCGTCATCGGAAGTGTTATTGGTCATGATGTTATATTGCAACGCTTCATTACGATCCACAACATCAGTATTGTTTTTTATTAAATAATTGAAATAAGGCAACAGCAACATACTCGATGACAAACTCAATGTATTGCTCTCATCGATGGAATAATCAAAATTGAAATTGAAATTATGTGTTTTTGAACGTGTGTTTCTATTAACATGTGATATAAATGTTTGATCAATATTAGCGTTGTCAAAATAGTCGGTAATATCAGTTATGTCACTATTGATTTTATCCTGGGAATAGGTATAATTAGCAAAAAAATTAATTTTTTCGTTTTTGAAAAAGTGGCTGCTTCCCACTTCGTATCTTGGAAACACACCTTGTGTATAATTGCTAAACACATTCCCACGATACCCAGTAACCATATTTTTGCCCATTACAATATTGATAACGGCACCACTTTCAGCATCGTATTTTGCAGACGGATTCGTAATGACCTCAACTGACTTAATGCTATTGGCGGATGAGCTTTCCAACAATTGCACCAATTCCTCATTGCTCAAATGAACCTTTTTATTGTTGATATATACCGTCGGCGGGGAGTTTTTTACCAAAATTGCATTGTCCAAAACCAAAACTCCAGGTGTGCTCTTCAAGACCTGAAACATATTGCCTTCAACAAGCGCTGTGTTTTCTATATTGAACACTAAGCGATCTGCCTCTTTTGTAAGAATCGGTTTTTTAGCAATGATATTAATCTCATTCAGCATTTCTGATGACTCTTCGAGCATAATAGTGCCCAAATCGACACTTTCAGTAAGTGCTATCGAAGTATAAAAATCGGTAAAACCTAAAAAACTCACTTTGACAAGATAGCTGTCTTCGGCCAAATCCTTTACCAAAAAAAAACCTTCATCATTGCTGGATGCACCATTTATTATTGTAGAGTCCTGTGCTTTCATCACAAGAATAGTCGCGTATTTTATGGGTTGGTCCTGAACATCGTCCACAAATCCAGACAAAGTAAGTTCCTGGCCAATGCAAAGCATTGTTGACAAAAAGGCACAGAAAATCAGGATCAATGAAACAGGACGTATCAAATCGTTTTTTGTTATTGGTTGCAATATATAAATTGTTTTAGACTTTGGTTTACGGTTTTTCCGTAAATCGAGGATTTTTTCGAACAAAATAAAAACCAAAAAAAACGACCACTAAAGCACTATATTTGCAAAATCTTTTGACTGAAGACGGACTTTTATGAAGCACATCAGAAACTTTTGCATCATTGCACATATCGATCACGGAAAAAGTACCCTTGCCGATAGATTGTTGGATTTTACTGGGTCTGTAACTGAACGAGAAAAGCAAGAGCAACTTTTGGATACTATGGATCTGGAGCGCGAACGTGGTATTACCATTAAATCGCATGCCATCCAAATGGAATATACTTTTGAAGGGGAACTTTATGTTTTGAACCTCATCGATACTCCTGGCCACGTGGATTTCAGCTATGAAGTATCGCGTTCCATTGCTGCCTGTGAAGGTGCCTTGTTGATTGTGGATGCAGCTCAAAGTATTCAGGCTCAAACCATTTCGAATTTATATCTAGCTTTGGAAAACGATTTGGAAATCATTCCGGTTTTGAACAAGGTCGATTTGCCTAGTGCAAATCCTGAAGAAGTAACCGACGATATAGTAGACCTTTTAGGGTGTGACCCATTGGAAATAATTCATGCAAGTGGTAAAACTGGCTTTGGTGTCGATAAAATTTTGGAAGCCATCATCAAACGTATTCCGCCTCCAAAGGGAAATGTGGACGAACCTTTGCAAGCCTTGATTTTTGATTCGGTTTACAATGTCTTTAGAGGTGTTGAAACTTACTTTAGGGTCATTAATGGTTCCATCAAAAAAAATCAGCTGATTAAATTTGTCGCCACTGGAAACACCTATAATGCGGATGAAGTTGGAACTTTAAAACTGAAACAATTCCCGAGACAAGAGATAAAAGCTGGAGATGTTGGATACTTAATTACCGGAATCAAAGAAGCCAAAGAGGTGAAAGTTGGAGACACCATCACGGACGCAAAAAATCCTACGAAAAATCCAATCGGAGGTTTTGAAGATGTAAAACCGATGGTATTTGCCGGCATTTATCCCGTGGACACTGAAGATTATGAAGAGTTGCGAAATTCTATGGAAAAATTGCAATTGAATGACGCGTCTTTGGTTTTTATTCCTGAAAGTTCTGCGGCCTTAGGTTTTGGATTCCGATGCGGTTTCTTGGGCATGTTGCACATGGAAATCATCCAGGAACGTCTCGAACGTGAATTTGATATGACGGTGATTACAACGGTTCCCAACGTGTCTTATCATGCCTTTACCAAAAAAAATGTCAATGAACCAATCATCGTCAATAATCCTTCGGACTTGCCAGATCCTTCCGGATTAGATCGTGTGGAAGAACCTTATATCAAAGCGACCATCATTACCAAAGCAGATTTTGTGGGCAATGTGATGTCACTTTGCATCGATAAACGTGGAGTGATAACCAATCAGACCTATTTGACGACTGAACGTGTAGAGTTGACCTTTGATATGCCTTTGGCGGAAATAGTCTTCGATTTCTATGATAGGTTGAAAACGGTTTCAAAAGGCTACGCCTCATTCGATTATTCTCCAATCGGACTGCGTGTTTCAAAATTGGTTCGTGTTGATATTTTATTGAATGCACAGCCAGTGGATGCACTATCCTCATTGATCCATGCTGATAATGCACATTTAATTGGTAAAAAAATGTGTGAAAAGTTGAAGGAATTAATTCCTCGCCAACAGTTTGACATTCCTATACAGGCTGCCATTGGTGCTAAAATCATTTCCCGTGAAACCATCAAGGCGTTGCGTAAAGACGTGACCGCCAAATGTTATGGTGGTGATATTTCGCGTAAGCGTAAACTTTTGGAAAAGCAGAAAAAAGGAAAAAAACGAATGCGTCAGGTGGGGAATGTAGAAATTCCTCAAGAGGCGTTTATGGCTGTTTTGAAGTTAAATGATTAATCGGCAAAATTTCTCCTAAAATTTTATGGCTTCTTAATGTTATATGGTCAAATATTTTGTAGTTTTAAAACGACTCTAAAATGAACCAATGACCATATATCATGTCAGTGCCGAATGCTATCCAATAGCCAAAGTAGGTGGTTTGGGTGATGTGGTGGGTGCACTTCCCAAATATCAGAACAAACTTGGGCAGAAAAGCAATGTTGTCATGCCGTTTTATGATAACAAATTCACGCGAACGCATGAATTTGAGATAGTCCATCAAGGCAAACTCCAACTTGGGATGCCGATGGATTTCCGAATTCTTTCCTTAAAGGACAATGATCTTGGTTACGACATCTTTTTTGTGGATGTGCCCTATTTGCTTTATAAGGATTATGTTTATTCCGATAAGGATACGGGACGTTTTTTGGCATTTCAGATTGCCGCACTTAATTGGTTGGTGCAATTAGAAGAAAAGCCAGACCTCATCCATTGCCATGACCATCACACAGGATTGATTCCATTTATGATGTCACAATGTTACGCATATCAGCGATTGAGAAGCACGCCATCGGTCATCACTATACACAATGGTCAATACCAAGGCTGGTTCAGCCATGATTTAGTGCATCTCATTCCTCCTTTTGACTTTAATATGGTAGGATTATTGGATTGGAACAAAATAATCAATCCTCTCGCTTCAGGCATAAAATGTGCCTGGAAAGTAACGACCGTTTCTCCAAGTTATATGGAAGAACTGAAATATGCCGCCAATGGTTTGGAGCATTTGCTTCAATCTGAAAGCCATAAATGTGTTGGGATCCTCAACGGCATAGACACCGCTGTTTGGAATCCTAAAACAGATGATTATATTATTAAAAACTACACGACACAGTCCGTTGAATCTGGAAAGAAAGACAATAAACTATGGG
>JBDSFP010000068.1:0-6376 GCA_039919415.1 Aquaticitalea sp.
CTACTTTCACCGCATCCGCGCCAGCTTCCACCAAGTATTTGGCAGCAGCTCCTGTGGCGATATTTCCAACAATCACCTCCAATTCCGGGAATTTCTTTTTTATTTCTTTTAAAATCGTAACCACACCTTTGGTATGTCCATGTGCTGTATCGATAATGACAGCGTCGACCCCAGATTTTACCAAGGCTTCCGCCCTATCAACAGCATCTGGCGTCACACCTAGTGCAGCAGCCACACGCAAGCGACCGAAACTATCCTTGTTGGAAATTGGTTTAGTTGTCAATTTGGTTATGTCACGAAAGGTAATCAAGCCTGCGAGTTTATAATTTTCATCGACGATGAGAAGCTTTTCGATTTTGTTTTTCTGAAGAATTCCTTCTGCATCCTGTAACGAGGTCCCAACAGCGGCAGTGACCAAATTATCCTTGGTCATCACTTCCACAATAGGTCTATTGTTAACTTTCTCAAAACGCAGATCGCGATTGGTTACGATGCCTTTTAATATGCCGTTATCATCCACAATAGGAATACCGCCAATACCGTGCTCTGCCATATTTTGCTTGGCATCCAAAACGGTTGCTGACAAGGTCAGCGTTACCGGGTCAGTAATCATACCGCTTTCGGCACGTTTCACTTTACGTACTTCGTTGGCCTGCTCCGTAATGCTCATGTTTTTATGCAATACGCCAATGCCACCTTCCCTTGCCATCGCAATGGCCATGGCACTTTCGGTAACCGTATCCATAGCTGCGGAAACGATGGGAATATTGATTTTGATGTTGCGTGTAAATTGTGTTTGGATATTGACCTCGCGCGGAAGTACTTCGGAAAAGGCAGGAATTAATAAAACGTCGTCGTAGGTCAAGCCTTCGCCCACTATTTTGTTTTGATGTGATGTCATCGCAATTACGGTTTAATTGCGTGCAAATCTACGGAATATTTATTTAAATCAAACTTAATAAGATCGGGATGGTAAATTCAATCTATCTGAGGTAAATCCATTGAAAAAACTTACTTGAATCATGATAATTGATAAATAAAGAAGCTGCCACAATATTGGGACAGCTTCATAATATTTAAATTAGAAAAAAATCATTTCATCATTTGGCATCCCCAAATTTGCGGAAATTGGACATATCCAAAACTGGAATCAATTGTCAAGTTCAAAACTATTTTTCTTTATTATGTCCCCAGACTTTATAGTTGGATTACTTATTATGTCCATCAATGCCTTAATATTCATTGATTAAATTTGGGCAAAATATCTGAAAATTTATATTCCTACAAAGATTGATTATTGAAATACTTTATAAAATTAATGGAAAAATTATCCTAACCAGATAAGGAAAATATTTACTGCCTTACTATTACAAAAAACAAACCCACTTTTAAAAACTTCAACGCGACTACAAAGAGGTGTTTAAAAGTGTATTTGTTTAAAGCTATTTTTATTCCCTATCAAATCCTGTTAGCCCCATAAAGTTATAAACTCCAGCATTTAACTTGGAATCTATAGTAGTTTCCAAGCAAATCTGTTCTCTATAGGTGACTCCCGTTGCTGTAATATCGAAGATATTTAAGGAGAAAGATTGAAAAGCACCATTGTGATAAAGATACTTATTGTCTGAGCTTATCCATATATCTTTTGAATCTGCTGGGGGGGCAATATCTCCTCGTAATGTAACTGGAAGTGGAGAACTAACCATACCGCCGCCGCCAATTGTAAAAGGAGAAATTGCATTTGTAGCAAAACTTGATAGATATAATCTATCCCCGTTCGGACTTAGTTGCGTCCAGCAAGCTTCATCTGGGAAAGCACCAGGTCCTGCCGGAAACATTTGAATCTTCGACACGCTGTTCCCATTATCTGAAAGTACTAATAGACTACGGTCCTGTTTCGTATTTAGAACATTAAAATTGGCTGAATAAATAATGTTGTTATTCCCTGGCGCCCAATCAATACCAATAGTTCCGGAAACACCTTCTTCCTCAAAGAAACGCTTGTTGCTTACCTTGCCGTTTTTAAAATCGTATACATAAACTCGGCTCGCATGTTGCTCGGTCAATAATGGCTCTTGGGTCGAAAAATGCGCAATTCCCCATAATGACACAGCGATTTTAGAACCATCGGGGGAAAAAGTGACATTTACAGGTCCACCGTTTTCTCGAACGAATGTATCCAAAACTCCAGATCTATTCAGTTTGCCGTTCTTTGAATTAAATCGGAACAAAGTGATATTTCTCTCTTTGTCAGTAGCATCAGGTTGCGTAAGATCCATCATATGAAATGCATCATTAGGATATCTTTCAATTTCACCTTCTCCTGGACCTCCTTTTTGAACATTAGGGTTATTCCATTGATTACCAACAACTACCCAATAATTATTAGGGCTGCCTCCCACAGGATAATACGCGATACTGACTGGGCGCGTTCCACCAGAATTGGTGTTGCTCTTGAATTTCAATTGCCCATTGCTTCGATCCAAATCGAACACGCTAATTTCATTTCCACCAGCATTAACGGTCAATAAAAAGTCATCGATAATCTGGATGGCGTCCTGGGTATCAAAGTCCCCACGAGCATCACCACCTGCAGTAATATCGGCACCACCTTCGCTGTTTGTGGAATATGCAATCTCATTAACAAGAGAACCATCTTCCAACCTTGCGAAGCTTACAACTTGATTTGTACTTTGGCTATTGGTAGTTGTGTAAATGTAGCCAACTGCAGCATCATGGCGCGAATTAATCTCAAGATTTGAGATTGTTGATGTTTTATCCAAATTCTCCACATCGGAACAACCGGAAAATGATAAAACAATCATACTTAATAATGGAATAAAAAATCTTTTCATAATAAAAGTGTTTAGGATTAAAAATTTGTTTTCCAAGCATAAGTAGAAACTAATTGCAATCCCTATCAGGAGTGAAGCTTAGATTTTTTTGGTCAAAGGTAGATTGAGGGGAAAAAACTGAAAATTTCTAATTTGATTTTGTATCAAAGAATTTTCAGCCATTTTTAATTTGACGGATGCAATAGAAAGACCTTACAACTTTGTTAACGTGATTTTGATTTCTGATGGTGTTGAGTGAAAGAGTTTTAAATGTTAACCTTACTTTTTGAAGACTTTGACTTGATGTAACATTAATATTAGAATTCTGAAATATTTAAGTAGTATGCCAAGCTTTAAATTATCGAAATACGACTATAAGTTTACATGCTCTCATAGCATTAGAATATCCAAGATTCCCTTTTAATTGTCATTTTTGAAACTCGCGTTGAGATATGCCTGACTACAAAAAAGGAAAGAATTCTACTTTCATATTGATTGAAAAAAAATTCACAAAAGTAGATTGAAATTCTGCTTTTTATCTCCATTTATTGATTTAATTGTCTCAAAATCGTTAAGATAATGAAGAGGAGTGCATCCGTGTTTTTGTAAAATTATTTCTATCTGAATTTAACAATTCTTGTGTTTTGATGATCCTTTGAGTAGTTACTTATTCAATATTTGTATGGGCAGTTCAATTCCTTTCGCCCTTCCTATGAAAGCAATAATATGAGTCCAAAAAAAATAAATACCCTTGTTATGTTAAGGCTTCAATCCAATATCAATAAATGTGCATTTCAGTAGCAATGGTTTTTTTCTGAAATAATTGAAAGATAATTATAAAAACTGAAACTGAAAATGTGACAGTCATCAAAATACCCGAGAGCATAACGATGTATTTCATCCAGATCAAACCGGACCATAACAAATAAAGTCCACCAAATGTGAAAATGACTGAAACAAAAGGCTCAATCATCAAGAAAAGTTTTAGTTTCAATTGAAGTTGGGTGGTGCTCAAAATCAATCCCAATAAAAAGAAAATAATGGACATGGACAAGATATGGTTATGAACCAGCGTAAGCATTTCCTGTTCGCTCTTTTTGAATTTCATCACTTGTACATCTTCATCTGCTTCATTTCCCAAATAGTGCTCTTCGATACCATTTGGTTCTATAGAAGCTGTTTTTCCCACGAACAATAAGCCCATATAAAAACCAATGCTCAACACGATGATAAAAGCACCTATCAATAATTTTATCTCTATTGGAAAGGTATGGAGAAGTCCGTTGAGCCTCATTATAATATATTTTTTGTATGGAGAATCTTTAACGATTTTAGTAAGTCATTCATTGCATTGGTCATGGAACGAACGGAAATGGTTGCTCCTGATATGGCCACTATATTATCTTGATATTTCAGTTGATCATATTGGGATTTTCCAATAAATTGCTGCAACCAACGTTTGCTACCAATTTCACCTCCATAATCTTCACGATAGACCAATACCTTGGCTTTTTTCACAATCAATTCCATATCCAAAAGGACCAGATAATCGAATTGGTCTGTCTTGCTCGCAGCTTTCGAGACATAGGCATAACCCAATAACTTTTGATTGGATTTGATTTCAAAAAAATGGTCTTTCCCGAAATTGGAAGGCAAGGCTTTTACGATTTCTGAATCAATGATTTTTTCATCAAACTGAAAATTTTCAATCTGATAAGCATCCTTTATTTCATTGTCTACTTTTTTCTGGATATTCTTCGGAAGACTGAAGGACATCAGGACAATTAACAAAAAAAATAAAGGAGAAATTTTGAAATTCATTTTGTAAAGGTATAGGTTTCAAGACCAAGAATCAAGACCACTTCACTTTTATAATCAAGCCTTTATTGGGTCTTGGTTCCTGGATTGACATTACTAATTAAAACGATACTCCTAGTCCGATATTCAATTGGTTGGGAATATCCTTATTTGTATCATTAGCCTTCAATTGATAATCGGCCTTCACAACGGCTCCGGTAGCAATTTTATAACTCAAACCAAACGTCCATTCATTTCTGTCATACGCTTTATTTGCAACTAAATCTCCTTCAATGGAAGCTTGGGTATTAAAATCTTCAAAACGAGCAAACGCATACAACTGTTGTTTTTTGGTCATTGACAATAAATTATAAGCGCCTTCCAAGTACCAACCCTGTAAAGCACTTCCCAAATCTGTTTCATATAATGTGTTATAATCCTCGGAATCGTTGACATGCGCATAAATAAACTGACCTCTCGCCATAAAACGTTGATACGCATATCGAGCATCCGCACCAAGCATTGAAATTCCGACTGTGGTTCCATCCACGTTTTCAAAATCATCAGAAGCCTGCGAACGACCGACGTAACCTGACAATCCTAAACGTAATCCTGGAAGTCCATAGTAGTCGAGTTTGGCAGCAAAACTTGGAGTGCTAATGATTGCATCCACCCCTTCTTGTCTTCCATTTCGCAAACCGTTAATACCACCCAAAGCTTCACCATCATGGTTTATGGAAGCAAACCCATTGAATAGGTAGGCTTGGTAGCGCAAGGAAGCTTTATTAAATTTACCAGATACTCCTACTCCAATTTCCCTCCAGGTCGTAGGAACGATGCTTCTGTCCGAACTTGGCCTTAGAACGCTATTAAAGGTAGTTGGTTCGTGATATTCGTTGATGATGCCCATTGGTACCAACATCAAACCACCTCGCACATTAATATTGTCATTTAAGCTGTATTGCAAAAAAGCCTGTTCCAATTCTAGCTTCTTGGCATCCTCAATTTCAATTTCAGTGACAAATTGAGTGCGTTCATTGAATTTGTAACCTAAAAAGAGAACCACTCTTTCGGCATTCAATGAACCATTTTTACCTTCAGGTTGTTTATAATATATTTCACCATAACCACCGATAGTAAGTTTTGAATTCTCATTAGACGATAAAATGCGCTGTGCTGTATTCTGTTGGACCTGTGGATTTGTCGTCAACGAATCCGGGACGGTTTGTGCAATACATGTTGCACTGATAAAAGCGGTTACAAATAAGGGTAATCTTTTCATTTATGGTTGTTTTGTTATTTTTATTTAGACTTGTTATAAATAATAATATTCAATTCGAGTGCAAAAATAAGAGAGACTTTTAAATCTCCAAAATTTATTTAGATTAATTTTAAATAAAGAAATAATAAAGCGTGTTACCTCTTGAAAAGGAACTATTTGAGAAGTGTTAAATTTTGAATGTCATAGAACTTTCATAAATCGATTTATGAAATTATTCTATGGGAATTGGAATGGGTACTGGCAAATCCGCAGACTGAATACTTCCCACCGAAGTCTTTCTTTCAATGATATGCCGTGAAAATCTTCGTTGCTTCATTATAAGAGCTTTCAAAGCTCAAAGCATTCAAGTCATTGTTTTTCTTTGACGTAAAATAGGAGAGTAACTTTTCGGTAGGCATGTTGCCTGTCAATTCGTCCTTTGCCATGGGACAGCCACCAAAACCTTGAATGGCGCCATCAAAAC
>JBDSFP010000085.1:0-5051 GCA_039919415.1 Aquaticitalea sp.
TTCTACTATTTTCGCTTAACTTTGTCGGTTTGCTATTAAGATTCAAGTTTCAAGTTTCAAGTTTCAAGTTTCAAGTTTCAAGAACTTTCAACTTTTAATACTAAATGCCAAAATTAAACTTAACACACAGTCCAACAACAAATAACTTAACAACAAACAGCACAACAACAAACAGCTTAACAACAAACAGCTTAACAACAAACAACATATCTTAAATGAGATTAGAAAAACACAGCAAAGCTTGGAATGAAATCAAGACCAACGATTCTTGGGCGATCTTCAAGATTATGGGCGAATTTGTGAATGGCTACGAAAAATTGAGCAAAATTGGACCATGTGTTTCCATTTTCGGTTCCGCACGCACCAAGCCTGACCATAAATATTATAAATTGGCCGAGGAAGTTGCCAAAAAAATAGTGGAACATGGCTATGGTGTGATTACTGGCGGAGGACCTGGAATCATGGAAGCGGGCAACAAAGGCGCACATATTGCAGGTGGAACCTCAGTAGGTTTGAACATCTATTTGCCCTTTGAGCAACACGATAATCCCTATATCGATCACGATAAAAGTCTCGATTTTGATTATTTCTTTGTCAGGAAAGTGATGTTTGTTAAATATTCTCAAGGCTTTGTGGTGATGCCTGGAGGCTTCGGCACCTTGGACGAATTGTTTGAAGCCATTACCTTGATACAGACCAACAAAATAGAAAAATTTCCCATTATCCTGGTCGGTACCGAATTTTGGGAAGGCTTATTGGAA
This sequence comes from Aquaticitalea sp., assembly GCA_039919415.1. Lineage (GTDB taxonomy): Bacteria > Bacteroidota > Bacteroidia > Flavobacteriales > Flavobacteriaceae > JBPOFM01. Next base: position 762 of record JBDSFP010000085.1, read on the forward strand.
TGGATAAAAGCGACTCTTTTGGATTCTTTCATGAACATCAGTGACAAAGATTTAGATCTGGTGCATTTAGTGGATACACCTGATGAAGTCATAGGCATTTTGAATAGTTTCTATAAGGAATTTGAATTGAGTCCGAATTTTTAAAACTATTGGTTGTTCTATACTTTTCGCAATTTTAATGCGCATAAATTCGTTAGTATTAAATACTTAATTGATTTATTTTCCAATCAAACTTTAAAAGTTTATGACATTATTGGCAAACTGATAAAAACCATAAACAACTAAAATTCGATATATATCAATCAGGATATGTTCATGTTGCCAAATGACTTGTATTATATCGTTTTACCTCAAATAATTATGAATCCATTAAAGTTTGTGATAGCATATTGAAAATTTTCTCCCTTTCGCTTTTTATTTTATTGTATTCGACATATGCCATTGGTCAAAATCAGATTGATGTCAATGCGGCATTTGATATGGCCAATAAAACGATTGCAGTACAACAGCATATCAGATATCAAAATACAAGCAATGACACTTTAAAAAGCATTTTCCTGAATGATTGGAATAACAGTTATTCTACCAAAAACACGCCACTTGCTAAACGCTTTACGGAAGAGTTCAGTACCAAATTCCATTTTGCCAAAAATGAAGAACGAGGTTACACGGTACTGACTTCCATATTAAATGAGCTACAGCATTCTTTACATTTTACAAGGCTTAAGAATCATCCCGACGTCGTTGAGGTGGAGTTGGAAAAACCATTGTTGCCATCAGAATCTTACAATATCGATTTGACTTACAATTTAGTGATAGCCGATGATTCCTTTACTGATTATGGAGTGACGAGCAATGGTGAATTCAATCTTAAATATTGGTACATGACACCAGCAGTGTATGATGGCACTTGGGAATACTATAGTAACAAGAATTTGGACGACCTATATATTCCAGCGGCAGAGATCTCAATCACTGCAGAAATTCCTAAAAATTATACGATTTATTCGGAATTGGACAACATCTACTTAAAACAGAATGACAGTACGCAAACAGTGAAACTTTATGGGAAAGACCGTGTGGACACCAAATTTTATGTCAATAAATTTCCCCATTTTAAATATACACAGACAGACAAATTCACGTTGATCACCAATATTCGTGAAGAAAGTATTGAGCAAAACGAAAAGGCATTGTTAAATGATAAAATAATTCAATTCATTGATACAAACCTTGGAGACTATCCGAACAGGTTATTAATGCTCACGGATATTGAATATCGAAAGGATCAGTTGTATGGGTTGAACCAATTGCCAAATTTCATTCGGCCTTTTCCGAATAATCTTCAGTACGAATTAAAAATTTTGAAAACCGCCTTGAACAATTATCTGAACAATACTTTACTTCTCAATCCGAGAACGGATTACTGGTTAAGAGACGGTCTACAAATCTACTATTTGATGAAATATGTGGAAGAAAATTATCCTGATCTTAAGCTTTTTGGAACCCTTTCCAATATTTGGGGTTTAAGGTCCTTTCATGCTGCTGACTTGTATTTTAATGAACAATACAATCTGTTTTATTTACAAATGGCACGAACCAATAAAGATCAGCCATTGACTATGTCGAAAGATTCATTATTGAAATTCAATGCGAACATTGCAGGAAAATACAAAGCTGGAGTCGGTCTCAAATATTTGGATGATTTTGTCAATTCCGGTGTCTTGGAAAAGACGTTGCATGAATACTTGGATGCCACAAAAATTAAGATTACCTCGTCTTCCGAATTTGAATCCCTTCTGAAGAAAAACACAGATAAAAACGTCGATTGGTTTTTTAAAGAATATGTCAATACACGGGAAAAAATTGATTTTAAAATAAAGGATGTCACCAAAACGGAAGATTCCATCACCTTTACCATCAATAATAAACGTCATAATACGATGCCTATTTCGTTGTTCACCCTTAACAACGATTCCATTATTTCCAAACGCTGGATAGAAGATGTGGAAGACACCAAAACCATGACCATCGCCAGGGACGATGCCAATAAATTGGTCCTGAATTATGACAATACGGTTCCAGAATATAATTTGCGCGACAATTGGGAATCCTTAAAAGGCTTCTTTTTCAATAACAGGCCATTGCAGTTTCGAGTGTTTCAGGATGTGGAAGATCCATACTATAACCAAGTATTTTTGATGCCATTGATAGAATTCAACAATATCTATGATGGACTTACATTGGGGGCAAAATTTTACAACAAAACTTTGTTGCGCAAAAATTTTAATTATAAGTTTTCGCCACAATATGCCACAAAATCAAAGACTTTTACGGGTGGTATGTCGGCTTCCTATACGCACAATCTTGAAGGGCAAAACTTATATAATATCAACTATGGCATTGGGATTGGATATAGGTCTTTTGCTGAAAATGCGTTTGTCACAAAGATCACTCCCAGTATTTCTTTTCAATTTAGGAATGACAAGGATTTTAGATCCAACGAACACAGCTATATCAATCTACGATATATCGACATCTCCCGAACCGTCAAGAATAATACGTTTGTGGTCATTGAAGAACCAGACTATCGCGTCCTCAATTTGAGGTATGTGAAATCAAATTCGGGACTCATCAATTACAACAGTTGGTTTACCGATTTTCAGGTGGCCAAAGGCTTTAGTAAAGTGGCTATCAACTATGAGTATCGCAATCTATCGGAAAGCAATAGACAATTCAATTTCAGGTTTTTTGCCGGCTCGTTTTTGTACAACAATACCAATTCCAACTCTGACTATTTCAGTTTTGCATTAGATCGTCCAACCGATTATCTTTTTGATTACAATTATTTGGGGCGATCAGAATCCACAGGCATTTTCAGCCAACAGATCATCATTGCCGAGGGCGGTTTTAAATCGAAACTCTCCCCTGCTTTTGCCAATCAGTGGATAACTACGGTCAATACAAGCGCTTCAATTTGGAAATACATTGAAGCCTACGGAGATTTGGGATTAGTAAAAAACAGATTCGACACTCCACAAGTGGTCTACGATTCTGGAATTCGATTGAATTTATTGACTGATTATTTTGAACTTTTTTTCCCTATTTATTCTAATCTAGGCTGGGAAATCGGACAACCACACTACGACCAGAAAATACGTATTAAATTCACGCTAGACCCTGGCGCCCTGTTGGGATTGTTTAGACGTAAGTGGTATTAAATAGTTGGGAGTAGGCAGTCTCAAGTCTTCAGTAATAATTAATTGGGAAAATTCTTGTAGTCCCTGTTTAATCAATAATCAAGGGCAAGAACAATTACACATTATAATCCAATTACTACAACGTTGTAAAACATAATAAGTTTAGTTAACTTTGCCACATTACAAAATCCTAATGCATGCAAACGGACCCAAACACTACGAACGATTTGACTTTTGAAGATTTCCAAACTGAAGTTCTTAATGACTATAGAATTGCTGTGATCAGTAGAGAGTGCAGTTTGTTGGGTCGTAGAGAGGTGTTGACGGGAAAGGCAAAGTTCGGCATCTTTGGGGATGGAAAGGAAGTACCACAACTTGCTTGGGCAAAAGTATTTAGGAATGGGGATTTCCGTTCAGGATATTATCGAGACCAAACCTTTATGATGGCGATTGGCGAACTGACCATCCAACAATTTTTTGCAGGATTATATGGAGATCCTGATTTGGAACACGATCCGATGACAGCAGGACGCCAAATGGGAGGTCATTTTGGGACCCATAGTTTGGATTCCAATGGCGACTGGAAGAATCTCACACAACAGAAAAATTCAAGTGCGGACATCTCTCCAACTGCCAGCCAAATGCCACGTTTGTTGGGATTGGCACAAGCTTCAAAAATATACAGACACGTTAAAGGAATTGATTCGACCAATTTTTCAGACCAAGGGAATGAAGTCGCTTGGGGAACCATTGGGAACGCAAGTACCAGCGAAGGTTTGTTCTTTGAAACTATCAATGCCGCAGGCGTCTTACAAGTACCCATGGTCATCAGCGTTTGGGATGATGAATATGGAATTTCTGTACATGCCAAGCACCAAACTACCAAAGAAAACATTTCTGAAATACTCAAAGGCTTTCAAAGAAATGATGAGGAGAAAGGCTATGAAATTTTTAAAGTTAAGGGATGGGATTATGCCGAGTTGGTAGAAACCTACCAAAAAGCATCACAAATTGCTCGCAATGAGCATGTGCCTGTCCTAATCCATGTGGTGGAGATGACGCAACCGCAAGGCCACTCCACTTCAGGTTC
>JBDSFP010000128.1:0-5537 GCA_039919415.1 Aquaticitalea sp.
TTTTTGATAAATTAGATGAAAATCGGGTTGCACAGATTATTGAGTTAGTGGAAGAGGAAAATTTTGGTCAGATTTTCATTAGCGATACGCATGCAGAACGGACTGAAGAAATCATAAGGAAGATTCATCAGTCATATAAGATATTTAAACTTTAACATTATTAAATTCCAAAATGGAAAATTTCAAATTCCATCAATTTAATCTAACTATTGGAATTTGGTGCTTTGAATTTGAGATTTCAAACTTTTATTTCAATGATAAAAAATTTTAATTACTTTTTGATTATTTTGATTTTGGCTTTTGGCTGTTCCAAAAATCCTAAAGATTACATCGAACATTTGAACGGTTATTGGGAAATTGATGAAGTCACGCTTCCCGATGGTTCTAAACGTGATTACAATTACAACGATACAATCGATTTTATTAATGTTACAGATAGTTTGACGGGCTTCAGGAAAAAAATGAAACCGAATTTGGATGGTACTTATTCCGTTACCAATAATGAAGAACATTTCAAAATAAAAATTGAAAATGACAGTTTGAATGTCTATTACAAAACACCGTATGCCGAATGGAAGGAAACCATTCTGGATGTCACAGAAGATAAAATGATGGTCAAAAACCGTGACAATCTGCTGTACGAATACAAAAGATATGAGCCAATAAATCTGGAATAATCAATTTTCAAATACCAAATTCCAAAATTGTAAATCGTAAATCGTAATCCCGAAGCTTCGGGAGTAAATCGTAAATTTAAAAAATGTCAAAACGCCATAACGAAAATCAATCCATAAGTGATATCATCCAAGAATTTGTCGATGCCAATCACTTACAAACTGGTCTGGACAAAGTGAATGTTCGGGAAGCTTGGGCAAATATGATGGGAAATGGCGTGAACAACTATACTACGGCAGTTCAATTGGAACGAGATACGTTATATGTACAATTAAGTTCCAGTGTATTGCGGGAAGAATTGAGTTACGGAAAAGAAAAAATTATCGCCATGCTCAACGAATCTATTGGAAAAGTGGTCGTTAAAAAATTAGTGCTTCGCTAAAACCAATACTTCTATAGTCACTTTCGAAATAATAATTCGAAATTTCAGTAATATTTAGTATTTTCAAGTCCCTAACTCAATTGATTCATGAAATATTTAAAACTCACTGTAACTTTTCTCCTAACAATTCTCGTTTTTTTTCTACTGGATACCAAGTTAGGCGCCATACCTCCTATTGGGAAGTTTTTGAGTCCGGCACAAGGCATTTGGCAAAATGAACACGAAGAAAAAATTTCAGCTACTATCCAAATTGATGGATTAAAAGATAAAGTGACCGTTCATTATGATGAACATTTGATTCCACATATTTTCGCACAAAACGATGAAGATCTCTACCGAGCACAAGGCTACATTACTGCCAAACATCGCTTATGGCAATTGGAATTTCAAACCTATGCAGCAGCAGGACGTCTGTCTGAAATTATAGGCGAAAAAGCCTTGGAATACGACCGAGAAGCACGACGTAGAGGTATGGGTTTCGGCGCAGACAATGCCATCGAAAAAATGAAGGACGACCCAAAAACTTTGGCATATCTTGACGCTTACAAAGACGGTATCAATATTTATATCAAGCAGTTAAGTGCTGCTGATTATCCTGTGGAATACAAATTATTGGATTACAAACCAGAACCGTGGACCATTAAAAAAACCGCATTGCTATTGATGTTTATGACCAAAATGTTGGCAGGTGGTGATTCTGATTTGGAATATACAAATGCACTTCGAAAATTTGGAAAAGACCGATTTGATCTGTTGTTCCCTGATTTTTTCGATGTGAACGATCCCATCATTCCAATGGATACGGATTGGAGTTTTATTGACAAAAAAATAACTAAAAAGCCACAAAGTGAGTTGCCGTTGGATTCCATTGCACAAACAATCGATAAGCCAAATCCTCAGAATGGCAGTAACAATTGGGCTGTTTCAGGAAGCAAATCCTATTCTGGGCATCCGATTTTGGCGAATGACCCACATTTGGGTCTGAACTTACCATCCATTTGGTTTGTGATGCAATTGGCAACCCCAGAACACAATTCCTTTGGAGCTACGTTACCTGGAGCTTTGGGCGTGATTTCTGGTTTCAATACTCATATCGCTTGGGGGGAAACCAATGCGACGCGTGATGTGGTGGATTGGTATAAAATCGAGTTCAAGGACAAAACCAAAAAACAATATAAATACGACGGACAATGGAAAAACACATCGGTACGAGTTGAGGAAATCAAGATTCGTAATCAAAAACCTTATATCGATTCTGTATTTTACACACATCATGGACCAGTAACTTATGATGAAACCTTTAAGGGAAATGGTCAAAAAGAAGGCTATGCGATGAAATGGACAGGGCATATTGGCGGCAACAACCAACGCACGTTTTTGGAATTGAATGAAGGAAAAAATTACGATGATTATCTCAATGCTCTTAAATACTACACAGCCCCTGCACAAAATTTTGTCTTCGCCTCCACCAATGGAGATATTGCAATATGGATACAAGGCTTATTCCCAAACAAATGGAAAGGACAAGGAAAATTTCTGATGGATGGCAGCAATCCTGACAATGACTGGCAAAGTTATATTCCGCAGGAATTCAATGCACATGTCAAAAATCCGGAGCGAGGATTTGTGAGTTCGGCCAACCAACATCCTGTGGACGAATCGTATCCATTTTATGTTTTTAATGATGGCTATGAAATCTATAGAAATAGGGCGATTAATGACTTTTTCAGGTCGAAGGACAAAATCAGCATTCAGGATTTTAAGGATTTGCAGACCAATAATTTCAATTTAAAGGCGTCTGAAATATTGCCAACTATTTTTGCAAATATGGATACTTCTTCTTTGAATGAAGATGAACAAAAAGTATATAACCAGATTAAAGCATGGAATTTTTATAGCGATATCGACCAATTGGCTCCTAGCATTTGGGAAACGTGGTGGAACAAATTGTATGAAATAACATGGGATGAATTTGACGTTGAAAATGTGGCCTTGGACAAACCATTTACCTACCAGACCATTTTTATGCTAAAAAACCATCCGGAAGATGCGTTTATGGATATTCTTTCAACTCCCAAAAAGGAAACAGCCAAGGATTTATTTCTAATCACATTTAAGGAAACAACTAAAGAACTGATGCAATGGAAAGCATTACATGGCGACTATAGATGGAGTGTGTATAAAGCAACATTTGTTGGGCATATTCTACAAGCACTTCCTGCATTTTCCCGTTTTGATATTCCTATTGGCGGCGATTATACTACAGTCAATGCCGCTGCAAAAAACCATGGTCCCAGTTGGCGAATGATTGTGGAGATGACCTCTCCTCCCACCGCTTTGGGCATCTATCCAGGTGGGCAATCAGGAAATCCTGGCAGCAAATATTATGACAATATGATTGGCCAATGGGCAGCCGAAGACTACATCCAACTCAAGTTCATGCAAGACCAAAAAAACACCGAAGGCATCATGGCAACACAAACTTTAAAACCAAAAAAATGAACAGAGCACTTCTCAATTTTATAGCAACAATTTTGCTTGCAGTGATTCTTTCATTCTTTTTGCCATGGTGGTCTGTAATGATTGCGGCCTATGTGACGGCTTTGTTTTTGAGCCTTAAACATAGCTTTGTTTTTTTAGTGCCATTTTTGGCCATTTTCCTGTTTTGGGCTGTGTATGCATTTTGGTTGGGTAATTCCAATGAATTTATTTTAAGTAAAAAGATTGCTGTTTTGCTGCCACTTGGAGGAAACGCATGGTTGCTGATTTTAGTCACTGGACTTATCGGAGGATTGGCTGCTGGGGTTTCGGCGCTTTTTGGAAAACAATGCAGTTTGTTGGTAAATCGACACTAACTTTAGAATTTCTTAAGGTATCAGAATTACCTTCCGCAATCAAAATAAATTAAGGGTGAAATACATAAGTAAAACCGTTTGGATTCTATCGCTCATCAGCTTGTTTACGGACACGGCGAGCGAGATGTTGTATCCCATCATGCCTATTTATCTCAAGAGCATTGGTTTCTCGATTGTTCTGATTGGGATTTTGGAAGGTGTGGCCGAAGCGACCGCAGGATTAAGTAAAGGCTATTTCGGAAAACGAAGTGACAATCTCGGAAAACGTGTGCCATTTGTACAACTCGGTTATGCATTCAGTGCCATTTCCAAACCGATGATGGCCGTTTTCATTTTTCCCGTTTGGATATTTTTTGCACGCACCATCGACCGGTTGGGCAAAGGAATTCGCACGGGTGCAAGAGATGCCTTGCTGTCTGATGAAGCCACTCCACAAACCAAAGCCAAAGTTTTCGGCTTCCATCGCTCCATGGATACCTTGGGAGCTGTTTTGGGGCCAGCGTTGGCACTTATTTATCTTTATTATTTTCCTGAAGATTATAAAACCTTGTTCTTCATTGCTTTCGCTCCTGGTGTATTGGCCATTGCAGCCTCGTTTTTTCTTAAGGAAAAGAAACACAACCTGTCGACAGAAAAAAAATCAACCTCTTTTTTCTCGTTTTTGAATTATTGGAAACAAAGTCCCAAGGCATACCGGAAATTAGTTGTTGGGTTGTTAATTTTTACGCTGTTCAACAGCTCGGATGTCTTCCTTTTGTTGAAGGCCAAAGATGCTGGTTTGGATGATACCGCTGTAATTGGCGTGTATATTTTTTACAATCTGATATACGCACTTTGCGCATTTCCCCTTGGAATCTTGGCAGATAAAATCGGACTTAAAAAAGTGTTTGTTTTTGGACTGTTACTTTTTTCAATAGTCTATTTTGGAATGGCCATAAATACCAATTTGTATCTATTCTTTGGATTGTTCTTTCTATATGGCGTGTATGCTGCAGCCACCGAAGGCATTTCAAAAGCGTGGATCAGCAATATTTCTGAACAAAAAGACGTGGCTACTGCCATTGGCACCTATTCGGCCTTTCAAAGCCTGTGCACGATGTTGGCGAGCGCCTTGGCCGGTATTATTTGGTTTCGCTTTGGGGCTTCATCCATTTTTATTTTAACTGCATCGGCAAGCGTGTTTGTTGTAATATACCTTATGTTAAATGTAAAAAATTCAACTGTAAAATGATACAATTGATTAAAGGGAATTACGTTCATTTTAAAAATTTTAACAAAATATTCGGCAGTTAATTTTTATGGCACTATATTTGTCTAACAATTAGTTATTAATTTAATATTTATTACAATGAGTAAAGGAACAGTAAAGTTTTTCAATGATGCCAAAGGATTTGGTTTTATCACTGAAGAAGGAAACAACAAAGAACATTTTGTGCACATCTCTGGATTGATTGACGAAGTTCGCGAAGGCGACGAAGTTGAATTCGATCTACAAGAAGGAAAAAAAGGATTAAACGCAGTAAACGTCAAAGTAATTTAACACATACGCATTAACTTTTTTAAATGTAAAACCCTGCAATTTTAAGTTGCAGGGTTTTTTGATTTTATGTTTTTCGATTTTAGAT
>JBDSFP010000155.1:0-5755 GCA_039919415.1 Aquaticitalea sp.
GCAAAACAATCTTTTTGTAGAACTTCCTCGACGCTTCGGAGTTCTCGTGCTCACAAAAAAAACTATTTATTTTGGAATTTCCCCTGCGCTTAGGGGTTCGGTGAAACACTTTTAATGTTTTCTTTAAATTGTTCGTTTTTATTATTTACTTTTGTTTAAGATCCACCGTTTAAAAATGAACAAATTTGAACACTGTAAAAAACACTTTTAGTATCAAGGACCTAGAAAATCTAACGGGAATCAAAGCCCACACCATTCGGATTTGGGAAAAAAGATACAACCTCCTACAACCTGAGCGTACCGATACCAATATTAGATATTATGATCTCGAAAGCCTGCAGATGCTTCTAAACGTGAGTTACCTAAATGAAAACGGATATAAAATCTCCAAAATTGCGGCATTGCCAAAGGGAAAAACTTCGCAATTGGTAAAAAAAATTGCTACGGATAGTGTCTCCCATATTCATGTCATGAACCTTTTTAAATTGGCAATGATCAATTTTGACCAACAATTATTTCAGACCGCTTACAAAAATGTCTCAAAAGGAAAATCCTTTAGAGAACTATTTTATGAAGTCTTTGTTCCATTGCTTACAGAAATTGGAGTTCTCTGGCAAACCGATACCATTACTCCAGCCCATGAACATTTTGTTTCCAACCTGATTCGACAAAAAATAATATTGAATACCGAAAAATTTCAGCAAAAAAAACAAACGACTTCCGATTCGACGTTTGTTCTTTTTTTGCCTGACAATGAAATTCACGAATTGGGACTTCTGTACTTGAACCTTGAAATAATTTCTAGAGGCCATCATTCCATATTGCTTGGACCGAGTGTACCTATTTCGAGTTTAGTCGATATTTTAGATTATTATGATGATATAACATTTATCTCCTATTTTACTATAAAACCGGAAAAAAAGGATGTGAAAAATTATTTGAATGAGTTTAAAGAAACCATTCTCAAAAAGAAAACCACTAAATTTTGGATGCTCGGAAAAATGACACAACATATTAACACTGAAAAGCTTCCAAACCAAATGAAAGTCTTTTATTCAATTGAAAATCTAGTTGAAGAATTATAATTACGTCAGGATTGTTTTTTGTTTAACTTTTCACTATTTTTGTTAAACAATGAATCAAAAAATTTGCATCATAGGGTCTGGGTTTTCTGCTTTGGCGGCTGCATGCTATCTAGCCAAAGTTGGTAACGAAGTCACGGTTTTTGAAAAGAACAAAACCATTGGTGGTCGTGCACGACAGCTAAAAAAGGAGGGATTTACCTTTGATATTGGTCCCACTTGGTATTGGATGCCTGATGTATTTGAGCGATTTTTTGCGGATTTCGGTAAACATCCTTCTAATTTTTATCAACTCGAAAAACTGAATCCCGCATACCGTGTGTATTTTGGAAAGGACGATTACATTACGATTGAAGATACTCTTGAAAAAATTTGCGACACTTTTGAAAAAGAAGAACAAGGCAGCTCCCAAAAGCTAAAAAAGTTTATAGCCAACGCACAGAACAATTATGAAGTTGCTATTAAGGATTTAGTGTATCGACCAGGAGTTTCTCCTTTTGAATTGATGACTCCAGTGACCATCAAAAAAATAGATCAGTTTTTCAGTACCATTAAAAAAGATGTGCGAAAGGAATTTAAAAATGACCGTTTGGCTAAAATTCTGGAATTTCCAGTGCTGTTTCTGGGTGCTAAACCAGACAATACACCCTCTTTTTACAGTTTTATGAACTATGCCGATTTTGGGATTGGTACATTCCATCCAAAAGGTGGCATGTACCAAGTGATTCTTGCTATGGAAAAACTTGCAAAAAGTCTTGGAGTTATTATTAAAACTGAAAACCCAATTAGTAAAATTATCGTAAATAAGGGCAAAGCGATTGGAATTATTTCAACGGGAAAAACGCACCATTTCAATATTGTGTTAACTGGAGCTGATTATCACCATTCTGAAACATTGTTGGACCAACCATATCGACAATATTCAGAAACATATTGGGAAAGGAAAGTATTTGCACCTTCTTCCCTTCTGTTTTACGTTGGTTTTGACAAAAAATTGAAAAATGTCAATCATCATACGCTTTTTTTTGATGTTGATTTTGAAGCACACGCAAAGGAAATTTATGACAATCCGAATTGGCCTGAAAATCCTTTGTTTTATGCGAGTTTTCCTTCCATTACTGATAATAATTCGGCTCCAGAAGGAAAAGAGGCTGGCATATTTTTGATTCCTTTAGCTCCCGGTTTGGAGGATACCGAAGTGTTAAGGAATCAATATTTTGAAAAAATTATCACACGATTTGAAAATTTAACATCCCAAAGCGTCAGGAATAATATTATATTTAAGGAATCCTTTTGTGTCAATGATTTTGTGGAAGATTATAATTCATATAAAGGAAATGCTTACGGTTTGGCCAATACATTATTGCAAACCGCATTTTTGAGACCCAAGTTGAAAAGTAAAAAAGTGGACAACCTCTATTTCACAGGACAATTGACCGTTCCGGGTCCAGGAGTTCCACCAGCATTGATTTCAGGAAAATTGGTAGCTGAACTGATAAAAAAACATCACAACAATTGATATTATGAAGGCAATATTCGATTCGGTTTCACATGCGTGCAGTAAGGCTGTTACCAAATCTTACAGCACATCGTTTTCGATGGCTACAAAAATGCTTGCTGGTTCGATAAGGCAGGATATCTATAATATTTATGGATTTGTTCGTTTCGCGGACGAAATTGTGGATACATTCCATGATTATGATAAAGAAGAGCTTTTTAATCATTTTGAAAAGGACTTGGAACTCGCTCTTACACAGAAAATCAGTTTAAACCCGATTTTGAATTCATTTCAGGAGACCTATCACAGATATAATATCGACTTACATCTCGTGAATTCATTTATGAAAAGCATGCGTTTGGATTTGCACAAAAACACCTATTTGACTGATGAAGAATATCGTCAATATATTTATGGTTCTGCCGACGTTGTTGGATTGATGTGCTTAAAGGTTTTTGTAAAAGGAAATTCTGAAAAATACGAAGCATTGAAAGGCTGTGCCATGAGTTTGGGCTCTGCATTTCAAAAAGTAAATTTTTTAAGGGATTTAAAGGCTGATTATGAAGATTTGAGCAGAACCTATTTCCCCAATACCGATTTGAGCCAATTGGATGAAAACTCAAAAAAAATTATCATTGAGGATATTGAAATTGATTTTGCCCAAGGATTAAAAGGTATCAAAGAGTTGCCCATAGAAGCAAAATTTGGTGTTTTTATGGCCTATCGCTATTATAACCAATTGCTAAAAAAACTCAAAAAAACACCTGCCTTGGACATCAAATCTTCCCGAATACGGGTTCCAAACTATAAAAAAATAGAGTTGCTGACACGGAGTTATGTCAAATATCAGCTCAATTTAATGTAACTTTGAACATGCACATTTTTTTCTGGATATTGATTTTTTTAACTGTTTTTTCCATTATGGAGTTTATGGCTTGGTTTACCCATAAATATGTAATGCATGGATTTTTGTGGAACCTCCATCAAGACCATCACAAGAAAGACCATGGTGGTTGGTTTGAACGCAATGATGCGTTTTTTCTATTTTATGCAGTTGTCAGTATGATCTGTTTTTATTTATGGAATTACAAAGATGTTTGGTATTGTTTGCCAATCGCATTGGGAATCATGGCTTATGGTGTTGCCTATTTTACCGTTCACGACATTTTCATTCATCAACGCTTTAAAATATTCAGAAATGCCAATAATTGGTATGCCAAAGGCGTGAGACGTGGCCACAAAATGCATCACAAACATTTAGGTAAGTATGATGGCGAATGTTTTGGTATGTTGATTGTGCCTTTCAAATATTTCAGAAAATAAACCAAATGCTATCTTAGACGATGCAAAACGAACGCCATTTCGATTATATCATTATTGGCAATGGTCTAGCAGGATTGCAATTGGCTCTTAAACTTTCTAATGACTCCTTTTTTGATTCCCACCAAATTGCACTCATAGATCCATCAGATAAATCCACTAATGATAAAACTTGGAGTTTTTGGGAACATGGAAAAGGAACATGGGATTCCATTGTTCTAAAAACGTGGAATGAAGCGCTCTTTAATTCTCCAAATGTATCTTTGAAATTGCCTTTAAGTCCTTATCAATACAAATCTATCCCGGCTTTGGATTTTTATAATTGGGCAAAGCAAATACTGTCTTCAAAATCGAATGTCCATTTGATCTTGGATACCATCGAAAATATTGAAGAATCGATTGTGGTCAAAATTAAGGGAATACAAGCGAACTATACTTCCAAACATGTATTTGACAGTCGAATTCCAAAGGAATTTTACATAAATGCAGCAGCACACACTATCATTCATCAGCATTTCAAAGGCTGGAAGATTGAAACTGAAACACCATGTTTTAATTCCGATTCCTTTACCATGATGGATTATCGATTCAATTATAAGGGCTACACGAGCTTTATTTATGTTTTACCTTTTTCAGACACGCAAGCTTTAGTGGAGTTTACTTTTTTCACACCTTTTATTGTTGAAAGTTCTGTTTATGAGGAAGCTTTAAAAAATTATTTGGTAACCCATTTGCAATTAAAAGATTACCAAATTTTGGAAACTGAAGTGGGTAATATACCTATGACGGATTTTCCTTTTTGGAAATTCAATTCTCAAAAGGTCACGAAAATTGGCACTGGTGGAGGATGGGTCAAGGGTTCCACAGGATATTCCTTTAAGAATACTGAAAAAAATGTCGCAAAAATCATCGAGAATATTAAAAAAGGAAATCCGCCAACGAAAAAATTATTTAAAAGAAAATTCAAGTTTTATGATAAAATTTTCTTGGAGGTTTTAAAAACTGACAATCAACGAGGCATCTGGATATTCGAACAGTTCTATTCCAAAAATTCCATCGACACTATGTTTCGTTTTTTGGATGAGGAGACTTCCTTTTCTGAAGACCTTCGCATTATGCAATCCTTATTTTCAATGACCTTTATCAAAGCTTTTTTCAAGGTTTTATTTCGCTTTTAGCAAATCGTCAAGAAGTTTTCTTACTACATCACTGTTCCAATTGGCAGCTCCCGTTTTATCGATTGCAATGGTCCCATTTTTATCTAAAATAAAACTTCGGGGAATTGCTGTCGTTTCCAATTCTTTCGGAACTTCTGATACGGAAGAATATACCTTAAAATCATAATCGTGTTTTGCTTTGAATTTTGCCACTATTTCAGGTGTTTCGCTTGATACCAATAAAAACAACACTTTATCCTTGTAATCGGAATAAAGATCTTCCAAATGCGGCATTTCAGCAATACACGGTGGACACCAAGTGGCCCAAAAATTTAAAACCACTACTTTCCCTTTGGCCTCGTTGAAGTCAAATGATTCGCCATTTTCATTCACAAGTTTCCATTGGTAGCTATTCAGAGTTGTACGTTTATCGCTCTCTATGACCGAAGGACTGAACATTGACAAACCTTTGTGCAGTAAAATTTGCAATGGTTGCCGAGTTTGTGGAATGATCAATATGAGTATAAAAACGAACAAAATAAGATTGTTGCGTTGCAATTTTGTGATTTTCATAACTGCCCAAAATAAAAAACTTCTGAATTTATCAAATCAGAAGTTTTGTTTAATGCTTTTAAATTTTAAGCTGCATTTTCCTTCTTAATTAAATTCAATGCAGAACCTTCATTGAACCATTCGAT